>JAFGOU010000207.1 GCA_016926315.1 Chitinispirillaceae bacterium | reverse complement strand
TCAAAAATCGCCGACCTCTCGCCAATCAACTGGAAATTGTCAAAGAGCAACTGAATCAAATACATGGGTTCGCCGAACGCTTACAAAGTAACGGGGGCTTATTTTTTAGCCGTTTTAGGGAGCGTGGTATACGTTATGAGGTTGATTGCGGAAGCCATCGTAACGAAGTCCCGGTCGTTATGGATAAGCGTGAAGCCGTTTTCAGCGCAGAATGTGCCGATAATAACGTCAATTGTCTTACGGATTGTCAGGCCTTTTGACTGCAATAACCTGTAATTGTCCGCCGCTTTTTCCGCGATACGGAATCCCACCATATCGTACTGGGGGAGTGAAAGCAGGAGCGAAGAAACCCTGTCCCGCTCCTGTTCCTGTTTGATCCCCTGGATTATTTCACAAAAGATGAGGTCACCGATGCCGACGAGGTTTTTTTCGAGGCAGGTGTCGACCTGATGAACAACGGGAGATGCGCTGTTTCTGAAAAATTCGATCCACGCGGAAGTGTCGACCATAACCATGTTTAATCGCGCCTCATGGATTCGAGGTCGCCATCCCACTGTATGGCCCCCTTCAGCCCCCTCAACCGGCGCTGGCTGTTAAGCTGAACGAGGAGTTTAAGGCCCTGTTCGATGGCCGATTTCTTTGTCCGGTATTTACCGGATTTTAAAGCGCGAAGCATGAGCTTGTCGTCAATAACCACGTTCGTTCTCATAATACACCTCCGTGATGTGTATATAATATACACATTATTTAAGGAATAGTGCAACTGTTTTCTGCAAGAGAGTAGCCCGCAATGCAACATGCCGGAACCGGATTCCGCTTTCCGCCGGCAACCTGTCCAACTTCGGCTGACGGCGCTCACTCGTCTCATGCACAACCATCCGCCCGCTCCGAACGCACACCTTCCATGACTTCTTCGAGTACTCCAGGAAGGGGTATTTTCAAAAACGATTGATGGTGGGCAGCAGAAGGACATTTTTTATTTATCAAACGGATGACAGGGGATGAATACAAAAACCTTTCAAGAAATAACAGCACGTTTCCGGTCAATAAATTTCAGTGAACCGTTTGACCTGATTGTAGCGGTGGCTAACGGCGGAATAATACCTGCTGTCCTGCTGAACCAGCGTCTGAATATCGAGATCCAGCTGATAAAAATCAATTTCAGGGGAGCGGATCATCAGCCGCTTTACGACCGTCCTAGACTCATGGAAGACATTCATTTCAAGGTAAAAGGCAGGACTGTTCTGCTGGTAGAAGATCGGATAAAAACCGGCGCAACCCTGAATTACGCAAAGAAACTGCTTGAGGAGTTTGGCGCACGGGAGGTAAGGACCTTCGCGGTAAACGGCAAGGCCGATTACTCATTATTTGACGAGGAGTGCTTTGTGTTTCCGTGGGTGGCGTAGTCCTGCCTTGAAATAAATGGCAGCCAGATAGAATTATGGCGCGGCAGCCGATGGACAATACGGAAATCTGTTAATTAATGAATCCTCCCCAGCCCATCCGTATGACAAGGGCGGCGCAGTAATTCGCTGCAATCAATACCGCTATTGAGACAGCTATTACCACAGCAAAATATCCTATGGCTTTGTCCTTGGGCGTCTCCATGAGAACAGGAAGTCCTGCATAGAACAGATAGAGACTGTACAGGGAAGCGATGAGTATCAGCGGCGACAGCATCGGGATGATGCCGAAGACCCCGGCCAGCAGCGCCGGCGTCCATGAGAATACCGCCACCTTCGCGGCGGACGTCAAGTCTTTTTTGGAATTGAAATTCGGCGCCAGGGCATTTAACTGACTGATAGGTATTTTGATTTTCCGGGATCGGGCGGGTGTATAAAGAAAGATTCTTTACAGACGCCCATATTTTCCCCGTTTTTCCCGCTTCCGCCATCAAGACATTATCCGGCTTCAAGAGAAAATATAGGTGCTTCGGGCATAATTGTCAAATCTGAAAACTTGTGGTGAGCGTGTCGAGCCATACCGTCCCCGCGGCTCCGGGTTGAAGCTGATAAAAGGGCGGGATTATCATACGCAAAGACTTTTTTATCGATACAAAAATGAGGTCAAAAAAGGGGGTATTTTAGAAATTATCTATTGGTAATTCAACAAGTTGCTCAGGTCCGACCCCGATTATCTTAACTTCGCCGCCCCATTATATTTTAATCCTTCCGTATGCCCTCTTATTGTCTCAATGCTGTTGTCACTCCCGACCGCTTTGACCTGCTTATTGCGCAATGGCAGGAATTCGGCATGTTGGGATGCGAAGAATTGAACTCTCCGGAAGGGCTTCGGCTTAAGGTCTATTTCAAGAATGAATTTTCAGCGCTCCAAGCCGTAAAAAAGCTGAACGAAACAGGCGGATCAAAAGACATCTCAGTCGAAGCGGTCGAAGACCGGGACTGGAACGCGAAGTGGCGCGAGTCCATGAAACCGGCTAAGCTCGCGGCCGGATGGTATGTGTCGCCCGTGTGGCTGCCGCCGCCAAGGAGCGCGAAACAGTGGATAAAGATCGAACCCAAGATGGCGTTCGGCACCGGCCACCACGAGACCACCCGGCTCGCGGCGCAGGCGATTATCGCGCAGAAAAGGCTGATCAAAGGCAGACGGATACTTGACATAGGCACAGGATCAGGCGTTCTATGCTTTGTCGCCGGGCTCTGCGGCGCGCGCTCGTGTGTCGGGATTGAGATAGACTACTGCTGCCGCGAAAATCTTGCTGAAAACCGCGGCGCCAATGCATATGCCGGGAAAACAGCGTTTGCCGTGGGAAGCATAAACTGCCTCAAAGGCCATGATATTTTCGATGTCGTGGTCATGAACATGCTCCTCACCGAATCCGCCCCCCTGCTCGGTGCCGTCAGCACCCTGCTTGCTCCGGCCAGCCTGCTTGTCTGGTCGGGGATCCTCGCCGATGAATATCGGGATGCTGTTGAGATCGCCAACAGACACCGATTCTCCTTACTATCCGAGAAGAAAGAGAATGAGTGGTGGTGTGGAACATTTGAATTTAAGAATACTCTCTCTTGAAAAACGCTATCCCAGAGAATATTTTTAAGCCATGACGACAATCCGTGAAATCGAAGCCGCCGTCAAGCGGCTGCCCAAGCGGCAATTTAGCAGATTCCGCACCTGGTTCGAGGAATTCGACGCGAAACAATGGGACAACCAATTTGAAAAGGATGTACAGGAAGGAAGGATAAACCGCCTCGCCGAAGAAGCCCTTTCGGATTACAGAAACGGAAAATGCACTGACCTGTGAAGCACGCCGCATCTCCCCGATTCTGGGCCTGCTATCGTTCTCTTCCAGACAGTATCAGAAAACTTGCGGACGAACGTTTCAGGCTCTTGAAATTCAATCCTCAGTATCCTTCCCTGCATCTGAAAAAGATAGGCATTTTCTGGTCTGTCCGCATCGGTCTGCATTATCGAGCACTTGCCGTTTCAATAGAAGACGGCATGCTCTGGTTCTGGATAGGCAATCATTCCGACTATGACCGTATGACCAAACATTAACGCAATAAGCCGTAATCTCTTCTCTCCTCCTATGAAAAAGAATATTATTTTGGCTTTATGAACAACGCTCAGTTCCAGAAACAGCTCAGCACATTGCTCGACCGCGCGCTCGCCGAGGACCTGGGTAAGGCAGGCGACATCACGTCGAACGCGCTCTTTTCCCGCAAAGAGAGGGCGGGCGCTGTCATCAGGAGCAAGGAGGCGGGCGTGCTCTCCGGCGCGTACCTGCTCGCCCCGCTCTATGCAAAGATCGACCCGTCGCTGTCAGTCAGCGTGCTCCTGGCCGACGGCGCGGTCCTTGCTCCCGGCGCCGACATCTGCCGCCTGAATGGCTCCGTCAGGAGCATCCTTGCCGGCGAGCGCGTCGCGCTGAACTTCCTTCAGCGGCTCTCCGGCATCGCGACGCTGACGGCGCGCTATGCGGCCGCGATCCGGCATACAAAAGCGAAACTTCTTGACACCCGCAAAACGACGCCCGGCCTCCGCCCTCTCGAAAAGCTGGCCGTGCGCCACGGCGGAGGCGAAAACCACCGGGCCGGCCTCTTTGACATGGTGCTCATCAAGGGCACGCATGTCAAACGGTGCGGCGGCGTGACGGCCGCGCTCAAAAAAGCCATGGCCTCCCGCGGCAAAGCACAAGAGCCGAAGATTGAGATCGAGGTGCAAAACGCGGCGGAGTTCGAAGAAGCGCTCGCCCTGCGCCCGGACCGCATCATGCTCGACAACATGAGCGCCGAAGGCATGCGAGGGTGCGTCGAGAAGATGCTCGCCTGCGGCATGCGCGTCGAGCTCGAGGCGAGCGGAAACATTTCTCCCGATAACGCCGCGGAGGTCGCCGAAACGGGCGTTGACTTCATCTCCTGCGGCGCCATTACCCACAGCGCGAAAGCGCTTGACATCCACCTCATCATGACATGAAAACAGCCGCACTGAAAGACATACAACGGATCGAGATACGGTCGGTCCCGAAGCCGGATGTTATCCGGCCGAACGACGTCCTGATAAAAATGAACGCCGTCGGGATCTGCGGATCGGACATCCATTATTTCACCCAGGGGAGAATCGGCGACCAGGTCATAAACTTTCCCTTTACTATAGGACACGAAGGGGCCGGGACCGTGGAAAAGGTCGGGAACGACGTCACCCGCGTGCAATCCGGCGACCGGGTCGCCATTGACCCGGCAATCTCATGCGGACGGTGCGACCAGTGCCTTGCCGGGCGGCGGAACACCTGCAGAGACCTGACGTTTCTCGGATGTCCCGGCCAGAGGGAGGGATGTCTCTGCGAGTATATCGTGCTTCCTGACAATTGCTGTTTCCCGATAAGCGACACTATGTCCTTCGAGCAGGCGCTCCTCTCCGAACCCCTGTCTATTGCCCTCTATGCCGTAGAACAGGCGCCGGTGCTCCGGGGCGGGAAGGCGGCCGTGCTGGGCGCCGGGCCCATCGGCATGTCCGTGCTCGGCGCGCTGCAATTGAAAAACGCCGGCGCGATTTATGTCACCGACGTTTTAGAAGAACGGGCGGCGTTCGCACAACGATTCGGCGCGGCATGGAGCGGAAACCCGCTGAAAACGGACGTGGTCAGAGATATTGCGCACAGGGAGCCGCTTCTTCTGGACGCCGTTTATGATTGCTGCGGCAAACCCGAGGCGCTGCTGCAGGCCGTGGAGCTTCTGAAACCGGGCGGCACGCTTGCCGTGATCGGTATCCCTGAAACCGACATGGTCCCCTTCCCGGCGCACTCCCTGCGGCGGAAGGAGATCACGGTAAAGAACATCCGCCGTCAGAACGGGTGCACCGGACAGGCGCTCTCGCTCATCGGCGGGCCTCTGAAAAATCTCGGCAGGCTCATCACCCACCGCTTCCCGCTCGAGCAGACGCAGGAGGCCTTTGATCTGGCGGCCAATTACCGGGACGGTATCATGAAAGCCGTGATAACGCTATGCTGACCGTCTGTTCAACGAACTACCCCGCAGCAAGCTGCGGGGAATGAGACCCATAGCGATTAAAAGTTTTGGGACGATAACGGCTCGGGCGTCCCCCCACACATGAGGTCATTGCCTGGCAGGGGACCTGCAAGGGGGCCTGCCTGCCGAAGCCTCGGCGCAGGCAGGTGACGCGGCTCAGCCAAAAAGAATAATTTATTTCAAGAGAATTTTATTTATATTTGGTCAATGCTCCCGCACTCCCTTCATAAACTGCCCTTCGTCGAACGGTTCTACTCCCACCACGTGACCGGTTCGACGAACGACATCGCCCGCAGCATGCGCGAACTTCCCGTTAAGGGGATATTCGTGATCCAGGCCGACCGCCAGACCGCCGGGCGCGGGCGCTCGGGCGCGTCGTATTTCTCCGACACGGAAGGCGGGCTCTGGGCCAGCATCGTCACCCCCGTCGGATCGCTCAACGAGCACTTCGTGCACAACAGGGCGCTGTCTCTTGCCATCTGTGAAGCGGTCGAACAGGAGACCGGCCGCCCGGGCGCCTGCACCATCAAGTGGCCGAACGATATCTACTGGGGCGACCGGAAACTCTGCGGCATGCTGCTCGAGAACCATCTGCTCCGCAGCGACATCCTTGTCATAGGGTTCGGCGTCAATATCAAGATCAAAACGGCCGATTTTCCCGCAGGACTTCAGGCCATTGCCACGTCCCTGTTCATGGAAACGGAAAAAGAATTCTCCCGGAGATCGGTCCTGGAAAAAATCCTTGAGCGTTACGACGCCAACCTTATGGCCGACCTGCAGAAAACGCACTATGCCTATTCCGGGCGCCTTTACGGCCTTGGACTGACCGCGGAGATAGAAGGAAGCTGCGGCGTCTTCGCCGGAGTGGAAATGGACGGCAGACTTAAACTTACGGTTGGCCGTGAAACAAAACATTTTGTTTCGGGTCATCTGAAGTTCCCGAAGGCTTCGGAGAGCGGCCATGGGTGACCGCGTTCTTGCCGTTGACATAGGCAGCACCAATGTCCACTGCGGACTCGTGGACACCCGCCGGCGCGTGTGCCTGCGCAGGAGCGATTTTCCGCGCGTCCGTATAACTGCCGGCCTTCCGGATTTCCTTGACAAAATAAAATGCAGCGTTCCCGCGGTCATCGCCGGAGGCGGGAGCGGAATGGCACGGAAGGCCGCCGGGATACTGAAAAAGCATGCTTGTCGTGCCGCAGTCCGGCTTCGCTGGCAGCCGCGTCTGCCGGTGCGTTTCCGCTATGAAAAGCCTTTGTCGCTCGGCGCCGACCGGATTGCGGACGCGCTGTACGCTTATGCGAAATATCCGGAACAAAACGTCATCATCATCGATTCCGGCACCGCCATCACCGTCGATGCGGTAAACAGCGCGTCTGAATTCATAGGCGGCGCGATACTCGCAGGCATCGAAACCCAGTTGAAAGGCCTGCACGCTGCTGCCGGCACGCTGCCCGCCGTCCGAGTGCCGGCCGGTGAAATCCCCTTTCCGGGCCGTTCCACCGTGCAGTGCATGCAGGCAGGCGCGGCCCACGGGATTGCCGGCGCCCTGAACTATCTGGTGAAAAAATACAAAGGTTTGCTTGGGGGAAAACGCACCGTTCTCGTCACCGGCGGGGCATGGCATGTAACGAGAACGCTTGTCGATTTTGATTTTATCGAAGTCCCGGATATGACCCTGGTCGGGACGGGACTCTTCGTTTCCTGCGCTTATCGGACAAGGTGAATAACGCCCGACCACGTCTCGGTGCGCGAGGCGTTCCGCGTTACGTTCAAAGAGTAGCAGTAAACCCCGCCGGGAATGCCGCCTGTTTCCCAGGTGCATGTTTTGCAGGATTTCAAATCGCGTACCAGTACGCCGTCAGACCTGAACAACCTGAATGAAAAATCATTGAAACTGCCGACGATGTTTCTAACGGTGAACCGGATCGTATTTCCTGTGGCGAGCGCACGTATCACCGGTTCTTTTACCGGACGCCCGCTCAGTACAGGATTCCGCCTGACAACAGGAACTGCGGAAGGGTCGATCCGTATGCGTAGCGCGTCGAAAAGCATATACGTGCCGCTTCTTTTCACGGCCCGCAGCGTATGGGTGCCGGACGCCAGGTCTCGATGGAACACCACCTGCTGCACTTGCCGGGAGGCGTTGTAGCAGTTCACCGTTGATGCAAATACACCGTCGATGTAGAGGTCGATATTTCCCTCGTCGCTGTTCCGTTCCGTGATGTAATCGACGCCGATGCCGTTGAAGGTGATCACGCAGGAATCGTTGTTCGTCGTCGTGTAATGCACGTCGTCCTTGTAATCGCCGATACCCCTGCCCCCGCTGTAGGTCCAGGCGCCGGAGTAGGCGACCGCGGCGTTCGTGTTATTGATATACAGCGAATCGCTCGTCCGCGGGTCGCCGTTGACCGCGATGGCGACGACCGAGATATACCGGTTCGGCGCTGTTGCCGGCAGGGTGATGGTCATAGAGGATGCCGAGACCGTATAGGCGCAGGTCACGTTCGTGTCGTTAAGCAGGAATACTTTACTAACGGTGTTTTTAAGCGCAGGAATGGTGAGCTGATGGCTTCCCCCGGGCCAGGCGACGACATGCAGATAGACCCTGCCCGTTTTCACCGTTACCTTTCCCCATGAAAACGCCGAAGGGAAAATTGAAGCCCTCGTGCCGTAGATGCTTTCGCCGTATACCGCAAGCCACTGGCCCATGGTATCCAGCCGTACGACTTCCGGCTGCGGGATGATGCCGGCCTGGGTGGGACCGATATTGAGAAGGAAATTTCCCCCCTTTGAGGCGCAGTCCACCAGGTTGGTGAGCAGGGTCAGACTGGTTTTCCAGCTGACATCGAAGTCCTTATATCCCCAGGTTTCGTTGATTGTCATGCACGACTCCCAGTCATAATCGAGGCCGTCGGTCGGTATGGTCTGTTCCGGCGTCCCGAAATCGCCGTCAGACAAGGCGCGCTTGCCGATGCGGTTATTGACGATCAGCGTCGGCTTCAGGCCCAGAAGGTACTGGTGCAGATCAACGCCGTCGGCCGTTGTCCACCACGACTGCCATTCGCCGTCGAACCAGAGGACGTCGGGATCATACCTGCTTATGAGTTCCTGCAGCTGGGCTTTCATGTCCGTCACATACTGGGTCTTGTTGCTCATGGTCGCACCGTAGTTGCTCTGCGAAGGATGGTGCCAGTCCATGATTGAATAGTAGACGCAGAACCTGACGCCCTGATTTCTGCATTCGGCGGAGAGCGCGGCAAGAGGGTCCTGTCTCCATGGCGTATAATCAACGATATCATAGGGGGAAAATCTCGCTGCGTCGGTAGCGAACATGCTGAACCCCTCATGGTGCTTGGAGGTGATGACGATGTATTTCTGGCCCGCGGTCCTGGCGACGCTTACCCAGGAGGCCGCATTGAACTGGGTCGGGTTGAAGGGCGCCGCGGCGCTCGTTTCATAATCGGGAATGGAGATGCGCATGTCATTCATGATCCATTCGCCATAACCGGTCGTCTGCTGGCTGTTCCACCAGCCGTGGAGCTGCGCATAAGCTCCCCAGTGAATGAACATCCCGAACCGTGCATCCCGCCACCAGGCCATTCGGTCCTGTGCGAACGAGGAAAGAACGAACAACGCGATAAATAAACTGCACGGCATTTTTAACTGCATACCATCCCTCGTCATAAGTAACATTCCACTGCCGGACAGAGCTGCTAATTATGAACCGTAAACACCCCTGATTGATCGTTTATTGAACCATCCTGGTAATCATATATTCTGATCCTGCACTGGGTCGATGCCTGGCCAGCTGCAGCTATCCAGGAAACGGACGTCAGCGGCGGGAAAACCGGACCCGAGCTGGTAATAACAACGTCGTACGTCATGCCGTTATTGGTTGAAAGCCTGGCCATGACGCTGGATATTTTGGTGCTGTCATTGATCTGCCATCGTATTAAGACAGTGCTGTCCGCTTTAAACGACTCTCCTCCTTTCGGATAAAGCAGCTCCAGCGGTTTTAGCGGCGGCGGCTGTACCGGATTATTTTCCTTATGACAGCCGGCCAACAACCCGCACACGGCAAGCGCAGCGATGAATATATTTCCCTTTGTTATAAGAACCCTCACTGTTGTTACTTCGTTTGCACCCAGCGCATCATCAGTTTTTCATTCGTGCGCGTTTCAATAACCAGAAGATATATCCCTTTGGAGAAAGTATTGAAAATTTTTTCCAGCCTGACACTGCCGGCGGGAACCGGCTGCAGTGAACCGAGTTTTTTCCCCAATAGCGTATAGGCGACGATGCGTTTCAGATTTGCACCGTTTGAAAGTATTGTCCTGAAATCAAGGGACCTCTTCCCGTTATAAATATAAATTACTCTCGGCAGACCTGCGCGCTCCCAGATCGTCTGTGAAAGCCAGGCGGTATCCTCGCTGAATCCGGTTCCGGTATCGACCCATACCCACGGATAGCTAAAGCTTGCGGTTGAAGCCATAGAGGTATCGGCGGTCTCAATGAGCTTCACATACACGGAGTCCCTGAGATTGATAAGATATACCGACTCGCTGTTGTACCGGTGCACCCAGTTCCCGCTGCTGTCGAAGACCCTGTCGATGTTAAGTGCCGCGACAGCGTAGTACGGATGGTTTGACCATTCCGGATGAAACCACTCCTTTGCCACCGCGTCTCCGCTTCGTGCCTGGCCCCCTGGAACGACGGACCTGTCGGCAGGCATGTCGAAAACGCGGAGTTCCCGGGCATCGTAGCGCGAAATGAAAAGTTTAGAATGTTCCGCCCATGTCCCGAGGATCGGGTGATAACAGCCGGCGGCCGTCATAGCACCGGAGCCGAAATCGTAGAACAGCATTGTATTCGTAAATATTCGGCTCGCGGAACGCGAAATATTGCAGGTGCCGATTGACACGACCGTATCGGCACCGGTGACGTTCTTTTTAACCCGCATGGTATGAACGGAACTCGGCCCGCCTGAGCTGTCAAGATCCAGCATAAAGGCATCCGGGCCTCCGGGCCACCCGGTCACAAGGTAGCGGTTGTCATAGGAAAGTCCGCCGTAATAGCTTCCGCCGCCGAAAACGGTCTGCGCAGGCCGGGGCACCTTGTTCACGATGCTCTTTTTCAAAATCTGCCCCGCATTGTAGCAGATCCCTGAAGGGCATAGAACGCTTGTCGCATAAACGATTTCCGGTGTATCAGCCGGTGTATTCTGTACGAATCGCGGAGCATACGCCGTATCGGCGATCAGAACCGGCGTTCCGGCGACCGCCAGTTCGCGAAACCAGATCCTCCCTTTAACGGGATTTGATGAAGGGCCTTCGGCTTCAACTCCGGTCTGATACGTAATCCAGTTGCCGTCTGAAGAAATGGCCGGGAAATAGGCGGAGGCCACGTTGGCCATCAGGCTTATCTGAGGCGTAACCTGCGAAAAATCGACGAAATACCCGTAGTTCCTGCACATGAAAACAACTTTTATCGTATGCGTTCCGCACACGGTGTCCAGCCGTCCCTGCGTTGCCGTGATTCGTGCGGTGCCTAATTGTCCGAATGCGGGGAAAAGAGGGAAAAGCGACATTCCGATGAATAGAAGGATAAAGCGGTTTCGACCGTATTTGATCATCATAATAACACTTATGTCAACGGGCCGCGATAGAAAACACCTTTGATACTCCAGTGGCGTCAAACGGAGGGTACTCCTTCACCCGTATCACGGCCGTCTGGGTAATGAGATAATCTGCCCCCGGCGGGATCAGCCAGTCGTACGATGAAATAGTGCCTGCAAAGGCGCTGTCGCAGATATTGGAAAAAGTTTTTCCGTTATCCGCCGAAATCTGTGCGACCGTCTGGCCGCGGGAATTCTTGTAAGTCCATTGCACATGGACGGTATCGCCCAGGCGGAACGTCTCGCCTCCGGCGGGCCTGTTGATCGTGATTTTTGCGACCGGCCGCGTGTCGCAACGCTGGAGCGCGTCCTTCGGGATCGTCATCCTGTCAATTCCGATATCCGGGCAGGCGTAGCTGACATTCAGGAAAGGCGACGATGTCGCGTTGAAATACCGTACGCCGATCAGATAGTCGCCCTGCGTCAGCGGCACCATCACGCTGTCCGCTGACGGCGCGGCATGGACCCCGTCGTTTGAAAGCATGAGAGAGTCGTTCAGGTAAAGGGCGCTTCCGTCAGAAGAGGTGAGAAAAAAACTATAGCTGCCGTCAATGGGAATGGAGAGATACCCGTTCAGAACAGCGCCAAAACCGCCGGTTCCGTGCGGCAGCGCGGTCACGGCAAGCGAATCGGCTGGTCCGGCGGAGTCGGGCGCAAGCGCCGCAAAATCAGGAAGCGTGGTCCACGAACCGCTGTAGCGCAGGAAATTCACGCCGTTTTCCCTAGGCATTGCCGAAATGTCTATGTGTCCCGGCAAAGCCGGAACCGCGATGAATTCGGCGCGGACGGTGTCATTGCCTCCTCCAAGCGTAACCTCGGCGTCGGGTGAATTTACATAGGATACAGACGCATTGTCCCCGAGAACGACCCACCGGGCGAATGCATAGCCGCGGTCCGCACGGGCCGAGATCGTTGTGGCAGCGCCATCCTCCACCGCCTGGCTTGCCTGAACCGGCGCGACTATGCTTCCACCCGCTCCTGCGATGACCGTAAGCTGAAACCGGGTTTCCGCGGGACCGGCAGAATTCTTCCCATTACATGCAAGCCCTACGATTGAAATGACTATTCCAAAAAAAGGCAGCAGGCATCTTCCGGGCAGAGAGGTGATTCTGTACGGCGTCATGATTACGCTCCGATTATCGCGGAATGGCCACATACCGTGAACCCGTTCCGCTCCCCTGACGCCAGACAAGAAGATAGGTGCCCGCGCGCAGCGACGCGAGGGAGAGATGAACGCCGCAGCCGTCGTTTCTTTCTCCCCGCGCCACGACGGCGCCGTTCAGGCCGTATACTGATACTTTGTCAACTCCGGCTCCTGAAAGCGTCAGCTCGCGGCCAGCAAGCGTAACCGTGACACGGTGTTTCCCGGACGAAGGAACCGGGCGGTCGAGGGTTCCGACCGGGGTGAACGGTTGCGGATCGATCCACAGCGCCGGGAACGCGAAATAATCTCCGAGATACATCGTGGCGGCGAATGAAGCCGCTTTCCCCTTGCGGATAAACGCCTTGGTATAGCACCCCGGTGAGACGCCCTGGTCGTTGTCGCCGGTCTGAACCATGTAATTGGTGTCTGAATCGCACCAGTAGTACATGTTGTTCCCGCAGTCAGTGCAGTTGGTTTGAGCGCCGCCGGGACACGGTACGCTTCCCAGTTTCGTGGACGGCCACCGCCAGAGCGTCGTTCCCGTAAGGTGCGTCCATTCATGATAGGACACCGTACCCGACCCGTCCATGATCATGCGCACCTGGCAGCCGTCGCCGCCATTGGTGGGGCAGATGGCGGTCAGAGACGAAAGGTCGGCGACCACCGGTAAATTGACCCCATAGGTGGTATTTTGCATGTCAAAACTGATGAAATGACCGGATTTATTTACCGATGTATAAACGATGTTGTTGCCCGAGGCAGGGTCCTTTCCCCACGCGTTGCTCCAGAGCGTATCGGTCTTTCCGGCGGTGTTATTCTCATTGATGACGGTACGCACGATGATCGAGCCGATGCTGTAGACAAGCCGGCGTATGCCGGCCGAATCGTCCCAGCACACGGCGAGCTGGTCGAAGCCCAGGTATACGCTCTTTATCACCTTGACATTCGCGCCGCTGGTGTCGCAGACCTCCACGGCGGTATTGTTGAATAGGGCTATTTTCGATCCGTCAGGGGAAATCCGGTAGGCGGATGACGCGCCCCAGCCGGAGGTCTGCCATTGCCTGAAATAGAAAAGCGACTTGACCGTTGCGGCGTTCGAAGCGCTCACAAGACGCATGATACAGACCGTATCAAGCGAGGTGTTGCTTGTTCCGCCGGTCGTCTTATTATAAACCACAATGCCCTGGTGGACCGGAGAACCGTACAGCGCCCGCCACAGGCTGTCGATCTGGTGCAGCGAGGGATTGGGGCCGTTATAGCTGCCGGCAAATCCGAGGAAAAAAAACGCCATTCCCAAACAGCATGCGATCGCGCCTCTCAGCATCTTTCGGAACCGAGAAGCGACCGCATTGATTTTAACATACAACATAGGAGACCGCCTTTACCGATTTAAAATAATAAACGATTGATCACTGGCATCGTTTTCAGTCATTTTTTTTGTGTAGTCCTCGACCCTTATCCTGGCTTGATTCGTCACGTAATTGCCGAAGAGGGAGGTATCGGCCGGGATTATCCAGGCCGTGTCCTTCCGCGGCGGACCTCTCCAGTGAACGGTATTAACCGCGCCCAGCACCGGCATATCGAACGTCTTCCCAGCATCGGGCGAAAACCACAGGGTCACGAAATAGTTCGTATCCGGCAGTGTTTTGTAATGGCTGTCGGGTATCATGGTCAATTGGCACATGTCGTCGTTATCGGCGATCAACGTGGTGACGACGCCGGTTCTATTGTCTCCGTAAACGATTTTACCGAACGTGCCGGGCGCAAAGGTGGACCAGCGCGCCGCGGCCTGCTCTGGCGTTGTTGCGTTCACCGCAACGCCAAGGACCGCTATGAGTACCGTAGATTTCCACCAGTATTTCAAAATTGTTTTCCTTCCGTTTGCCGTGTCAGTTATTTCAGAATTTTCCTCGCGCTCCCATTCTTTTCTTCCACAATGAAATAGACGCCGTCGGGCGGGACCAGGGACTTCACGGCGTTCTTCAAACCATGACCGTCGCTCGTGCCGATCAGCCGCCCGCGCAGGTCGAAAATCCTGTATCGCGATCCGGCGGCAAGCGCCGGCGGTCTGCGGGAACCGGTCGCGACAATAAATGCCTGCCTGATCGTATCGACGGGAATCAGCGTCGGCATGAAATTGGAGAAAACCGAGGTGTCGGAGCTGTCCCGGTATTGCGTGTACCCTGTCTGCCAGGTGACCAGATTTTCATTTGTATACCATGATATTCCCATAAGATTGAAGCGGACGCTGAAGGGCGCGACCCGGCTTCTGAACTCGGTCCAGTTATTCGCGGCCGTCCATCCGATCTCCGCCTCGGCCGCGGTTCGCGGAAACAACTGACGATCGTCACTCGAGGCGACGACTTTATCGCCCCAGAGACACCCCTCCACGCCAGCGTGGGAATTCGGGCTGGAAATCTGCGGCGAAGCCCCGTACACGTCCTGAAGCGTGACCTGCTGCACGCACCAGGGATAGGTCCCGGTGTCGCCAGACCTGTTGCTCTGGTCCCAGTACATTTTATTGCACCACGAAAAAATGGTCCCGGGTTGGTCGTCGCCCTGCATCCAGGTCTGCACCCGGGGATCAGACACGATCCCGTAGATCTCGTCCCATCCCGTAATCTTCTTACCCAGGCCGTGAATTATCTGTTCCACCCTTTTGACAAATGCGGTAAACGCGGCCTGCGTGGCATATTTGCACTCGTCGGCGCCGATATGGAAATACTCATAGGGGAATATGGGGACCAATTCCGTCCATACCTTGCGGACAAACGTGTCGACCACCGGCGCGACGCCGTTATTAATATCCATGCAGCTCTCTCCGACATAGAAGCCCGTATAGACTTCGGTATGGTTCCATGTCCCGCTCGTACCCAGATTATTATAGGAAGCAATGGCCGCCTGGCAATGGCCGGGCATGTCGATTTCCGGCATGATCGCGATTTTGCGGGCCGCGGCGTAAGCGACCAGATCTTTCATCTCATCCTGGGTGTAATACCAACGGTCGCCGGCCGGCGGGTGCGCTCCGCCGACCTGCGTGGCAGCGCCGATGGTCGTAAGATTCGGATAGCTTTTAATCTCAATGCGCCATCCCTGGTCGTCGGTGAGATGAAGGTGCAGCACGTTGAGCTTAAACAGCGCCATGCGCTCGATGGTTTCACGAACGTAATTCAGGGTTATAAAATGTCGGCTTACGTCGAGCATGGTCCCGCGGTAACCCAGCCGCGATTTATTATCGACAATCGCAACACCCTGCAGTCGTATGGTTGATGGGGCCAGGCTCGATTTCCGCTCTATTTCAGGGGGCATCATCTGGCGCAGCGACTGCACCGCATAAAATTGCCCGGTTGTCGTCTGCGCTTCTATGGCGATATTATCCCTGGTAACGGTCAAGCGGTATCCGTCGGATCCCAGAGTATCCGTTCCTGAAGCATGCCGGACAGTGATGTTCGCGTATTGAGCCGGAAACACATGCCGTGTTTTCTTTCCTGCCTGTTGAAACAGCCGCGCGATCCAGGGTACGGTTGAATCCGAAGTGGCATCATCGGAATAAACCGCCACCGTGTCGGGTACGATGAAAGTATCGCTCCTTGCTGCCATCGATCGCGGCAGAGGAATAATGTTGATTGCAGCATCCGCATTTCCCGCCAAAATGGAAAGCGTGATTACCGTCACGCTTATATACCATTGACATAACCCAAAACTACTTATACGCATATGCTTCCCCATCCTTGATAAACTTTTTGGTTTCCAGAAACATCAGCACTCCCTCTCCCGCGTCTTTCATGTAGACTCCCCATCAGCTGGTCTGATTCCTTTGGGGATTATCGAACCGTCTTCACCTCGACAACATACACATTAATTGGCAAGCAAAAATCCTTCTGCAGATTAATGTTGTTATTCATAACTGCCTTACTGCAAACCAATCCCCCGGAAAGATTGTACACCTTGACCATTTTTGTTTTCCCGGCTAATTCCGGAGCTAATGCGACTCTGCCTACCACCTTACGCATAGTTACAGAATAAGAATTCGATAGTTCCTGCTCCGGTTGTTGGGATAATACCCCAACCGGAACAAGTGACGCCACAAAACGCCACGTCCCCGGATTAACGTTGAATTTAATATAAAGGCTGTCTTCCCCGGCGCCGGTAATACCGGGGACATTAGTGGCAAACGTACCTTGGTTCCAGATTGTCTGGCCATTGCCCGTCACCGAAAGCCATGCCCGCTTCTTTGGTATACCCGCAAGCG
>JAFGOU010000206.1 GCA_016926315.1 Chitinispirillaceae bacterium | reverse complement strand
TCAAAAATCGCCGACCTCTCGCCAATCAACTGGAAATTGTCAAAGAGCAACTGAATCAAATACATGGGTTCGCCGAACGCTTACCATAGTTGTAGAGGTACCACTGCCGGGGATAGCGGGAGGGATAGCAGCGCAAACGTGGATACCCGGTCAGGTCGCGCTCCCAGATACAGATTTCGGAGTCCTGCGGGACGATGGTGTCGGCAGCTGTCTTCGCGCCGACGGGTTCGAATTCGGCGAAACGGGTGTAGCAGCCGGCCGCGCTTAAAAGCAGCGAGCAGAGTGCGGTGATGCAGAGTTTCGGCAGGAGCGGGCCCTTCATGTGTGGCGGGCCCGCTCGCCTCTGCTCAGGATAGGCACTTTGGCATGAATTTTTTCCGTACATCGTCAGTAAAATATATCAAATAGACGGTGCTGCAGGTACCGGCCATTTGCAGGACAGGGAAGGAACATAGTATTTTTCTCATATCACTCGGGCGGAGTGACTCTTCGAACAACCCTCAACGCCCCGTTCTGTTCTGGGGCTCCCCCTTTTTCGAAGACTTCTTCCCGAGTGTTTTTTTTTGTCCCCGATGCGGTTTCTATAGTACTTTATCCCCATGCGCATCGTCCTGCAGCGTGTCAGCCGTGCCCGGGTAGCCATTGACGGCGAGGTTGTCGCATCTATCGGCAATGGCGTGCTGCTCCTCGTGGGCATCCATCGGGACGATACCGCAGAAGCGGCCGGATTTCTGGCCGCCAAGTGCGCGTCCGTGCGGATATTTCCGGACGCGGAAGGGAAGATGAACCTTTCGCTCGGCGAGGTGAACGGCGAGGCGCTCGCGGTGTCGCAGTTCACGCTGCTGGCCGACTGCGGCAGGGGCAGGAGGCCGAGTTTCATCGACGCGGCCGGGCCGGAGAAGGGAAAGGATCTGTATGAACTTTTTGTCTCGGAACTCGGGAAACTGGTCCCTAAAGTCGAGACCGGGGTCTTCGGCGCGATGATGGAGGTGGAGCTTGTCAATGACGGCCCGGTGACGCTGATTCTGGAAAAATAAGCCTTCGGATGCGGGATGGAATTTCATGCCAGACCGGCGCCGACGATCGGCGCATCCTCAACCTTGACAATGTTGTATCTTACGCCGTACGGTTCCGGTGTTTACGACGGAAAAGAGCGACGGGATGAAAATCGTAAAGGACAGTGAAAAAGCAATGCCGGTATGGTATAATTACACAAGAGTATACGCTGGAAGATCGTAGAGAAACGTCTGCTTCGAGGGGAGGCTTTATATGAGGATTCCTTTAAAGGTCGTGCTGTGCGGTGTGCTTGGACTCCAGGTGCTGGTTTCCGGCGAGACGATTTCGGGGCGCGTCATAGACAGTTTAACATCGGCCCCGATAGCAAACGCCACGGTTTCGCTCAAGGACCTGGGGGTGTCGACCTTTACCGACATCAACGGGAATTTTGCTCTGGTCTTTACGCCGACCGCCGCGAAAGCGTTCGAAGAGGCAAAGCCGTCGCTCATGCGATTTGCCGGAACACAAGTCTTTTTTTCAGTTGACTCAAGGGAACCTGTCGCCGTTGACCTGTACGACATCGGCGGCAGGAAGATAAGCACCCTTCTGGACCGGGTCTTTGATGCCGGAAACCACTCGCTCTCCCTGCCCTCGCTTGTGCGGAAGAACATCGGCTCGGGACTCTATATAATAAAAATCAGGAAAGGAAACGACGATTATATCGGCACGTTCCTGCCGGTGGCCGGAAAGGGCGGCACCCCGGCTTCAGCGGAAAAGAGCTCGCTGTATGCTCCGGGCGCCACGTGGGCGATAGCGAAGCTCGCGCTGCCCGACAGCCTGCCGGCCTACCGGATGGGATATACCCGCAAGGTGCTGACGATCGCCTCCTACGTGACGCAGAACGTCGGCGACATACGGCTCTACCAGACCGCGGAAGAGCGGTGGATAACGCGTAAAGTGGACTCGGTGCTGGCGCTCATGAACAACACCCAGAAAGCCGGCCAGATGACCATGGCGCGGAAGGGTCAGCTTTCCAATGCGGACGTTGCTTCGCGGTGCATCGGGTCGGTGTTCAACGGCGGCGGCGATCCTGTGGGGGACAACAGGCCCGCGACGTGGGCAACTTTTATCGACGCAATTCAAAGTACCGTCATGGGTTATTCAGGGACGGTAAAAATTCCGATCCTCTACGGTCAGGACTGCGTTCACGGGGTCGGGGCCATAGCCGGGACAACGGTCTTTCCCCATAATATCGGGCTCGGCTGCACCGGCGATACGGCTCTTCTGGCGAAGATCGGCGCCATCACCGCGTCGGAGGGCTCGGGCTGCGGCCTGCACCTCAACTTTGCGCCGTGCGTCGCCGCGCCCCGCAATGAAAAGTGGGGCCGGACCTACGAGGGGTTCGGCGAGACGCCGGAAGTGAATTCGCTCATGGGCGCCGCCTACACGCGGGGACAGCAGGGCTACGGCGTTCTGTCAAGGGACACCGCCATGGCGGTATGCGTGAAACACTCCATAGGCGACGGCGGGACGACCAACGGCACCAACGGGGGAACGGCAACGCTCGCCGACTCCACCATGCGGGCCGTTCATTTCGCGCAGTACATGGCCAGCGGCCGGGAGCAGATGGCGACCATCATGCCCTCCTACCATGCATGGCAGCGGCCCGGAGGCGTGACCTTTGAACAGACCCGCGATTCGATTGCCTACCGGATGCTCAAGAAGGAGGCGGGGCTGGACGGTTTTGCGGTAAGCGACTGGGACGCGGTTGCAAGCGACGGCGGCGGCTACAACAACACCGGCATCGCTCAGTGCATCAACGCCGGACTTGACATGGCAATGATCGTTTCAAGCGGCAGCGTGACGACCTGGATCAACACCATCGTGAATCTGGCAGGCGGCACAATTCCGCAGAGCCGCATCGACGACGCGGTGCGCCGCATTCTGAGGATCAAGTGGCGCATGCATTTGTGGGACTACCCATACTCGAACGCCACTGCCCGGGGCCAGATCTACAGCACGGCACACCAGAACGTGGCGCGCGAAGCCGTGCGCAAGTCGCTGGTGCTTCTCAAGAACAGCGGCAGCGCCCTGCCGCTTACGAGGAGCGAACGTATCACCGTGGTCGGCTCCTTTGCCGACAACATCGGCATCCAGTGCGGCGGCTGGACCATAAGCTGGCAGGGGCAGTCGGGCACGGGTCCAGGTATTGCGGGAGAGACGATCCTGGCCGGCATGAGGAGCGTGGGGAATTCCGCGAACATCACCTACAACTCTGCCGGGACAGGCCTGAACGCGGCGAATATAGACAAGATCGTGGTGGTGGTCGGCGAGTCGCCCTATGCCGAAACGCAGGGAGATGATCCTACGTACAAGACCGTCGATTTGACCAATACCAACAGCGCGGGCAGTCTCATTTCCACCTGCTATGCCACCGGCAAACCCGTGATAGTCGTCCTGCTGTCGGGCAGGCCCATGATCATTGACGGGGAAATAAACAACTGCGCTGCTTTTGTGGCCGCCTGGCTGCCGGGCAGCAAGGGAATGGGCGTGGCCGACGTGCTCTACGGCGACTACAACTTTACCGGAAAGCTGAGCCATTCGTGGCCGTCGTCGTACGCCCAGATACCGATCAATACCGGGAAGTACTACTCCGAGGAACAGCACGGCAGCAGCGGCGCGACGTACAACCCGCTCTATGCGTACGGGTACGGTCTGACGTATTGATAATAAAGAAACAATCGAATATGCAGGGGCGCACAGCAGTGCGTCCCTTTTTTATTGTTCAAGCCGAAGATAATGTTGAAAAACTGTAATTGATACTTTCAACTTGTTTAATTATATTAGATCGTTGTTTGACAATATATAGGTGGCTGCTTGTTTGGATCTCTACCCCATCTCTATGCACACAAAGCCGCTATTAACTCGAACGGCGGATCCTTATAAAAACACAAAAGTGGAGGTGTTTATGTTGAATATGAAGTGGTGTGCTTTTTTAGCGACTGTTTCATTGTTTTTCCCTTCAGCATCATTCGCCCAGTGGGTGCCAGCATCAAATGTTCCACCCATGCAGCCCGTTCGTTCTTTAGCTGCCAACGGCACTGCCATTTTTGCAGGTTCTGAGGGACAAGGAATTTTTCGGTCGCTTGATAATGGTGTACATTGGACTGCCGTGAATACCCGACTTACAAATCATGATGTAAGGGCCCTTGCTATTAGCGGCACGAGTATCTTTGCCGGCACTAATGGAGGGGGAGTATTCCTTTCAACTGATAACGGTGCGACATGGAACGTCAAGAACAATGGCCTGACTGGATATAGTGTAACATCTTTTGCTATAAATGGAATAAATATCTTTGCTGGCACTAGTGTAAATGGGGTATTTCTTTCCACCGACAACGGCGCGAGCTGGAATGCCGTAAGCAGCGGCTTGACAGTCCTGTGCCGCCAACAGATAATGGCCGTTTTTTTGCCTAAAATTGGGTGACATTTAATCCGTTTAAGGTGACCCTGATGATGTTGTTT
>JAFGOU010000205.1 GCA_016926315.1 Chitinispirillaceae bacterium | reverse complement strand
CGCGCTGGTGACCTGTTTTGCCGTATCGGTGATGGTTGTCGGCGGACTGGCGCTGGTCCAGAAGACCCTGGTCACCAACCAGGTGTCTCCCGCGCTCAACTGGAAGATGGGATATGTGTATCTGTGCCTGCCGGTAAGCGGTCTGTTCATAACCTACTACTCGCTGCTTCGTCTGGGGGACCTGACGCTGAAGCTGCTTAAAAAAGAGGGCGCCGGAACATGAGCCCGATCGCGGTCCTCGGCATAAGCTTCGTCGTCCTGCTGATCATGAACGTGCCGATCGCCTTTGCGCTTGGCATGGCGACCCTGCTGACCATTCTCACGATCGGCGACATACCGGCTCTCACCATCATCGCCCAGAAAATGGCGACCGGAATCGACACCTTTGCCCTTCTCGCCATCCCCTTTTTCATCCTCTCCGGGCTCCTGATGGGCAGGGGAGGGATTGCGCGTCGTCTTATCGATTTCGCGGCAACGCTCGTGGGGTGGCTGCCCGGCGGACTTGCGTATGTCAATGTTCTCACCTGCATGATGTTCGGCAGCATCTCCGGCTCCGCGGTCGCGGCCGTTTCGGCCATCGGCGGGTTCATGATACCGGAAATGGACAAAAAGAACTACGACCGAAACTTCAACGTTTCGGTGACGGTGACCGCGGCGACCACCGGACTGCTGATTCCGCCCAGTAACGCCATGATCGTGTATTCGCTGGCCGCGGGAAGCGTTTCCATCGCGGCCATGTTCCTGGCTGGTATCCTGCCGGGAATTCTTGTCGGGCTCTGCATCATGGCGGTCTGCGGTATCGTCGCGGCAAAACGAAGCTACGGCGGCGGCGAAAGGACCGGGCTCAGGGAGATCCTGACAAGTTTCAGAAGGGCGATTTTAAGCCTGCTTCTGGTGCTTGTCGTGCTGGGAGGCATCATCGGCGGCATATTCACCGCCACCGAGGCCGCCGCCATCGCGGTGGTATACGCATTCGTGCTTTCCGTTATCGTGTACCGCGAAGTCAAGCTGAAGGACCTCCCCGGCATACTGCTCGATACCGGCATTACCACCGCGGTGGTGATGCTCCTGATTGCCACCTCCACCGCGATGTCGTGGATCCTTGCGTACGAAAACATACCGCAGACCATCAGCGCGGGGCTCCTGGGGGTATCGAACAACCCCATTGTCATCATGCTGCTCATCAACGTCATATTGCTGGTGGTCGGCACCTTCATGGACATGACGCCGGCCATCCTGATTTTTACCCCGATCCTGCTGCCCGTGGTAACGGCGCTCGGCATCAATCCCATCCATTTCGGTATCGTGCTCATCGCCAACCTGTGCATCGGGTTATGCACGCCGCCGGTGGGCACCGCGCTTTTCGTAGGGTGCGGAATCGGCAAAACGACCATCGCGAAATTGACTCCGTCGCTCATCCCGTTTTTTATCGCCATGATCGTGGCGCTGCTTTTGATTACCTATATTCCGGCGGTGTCAATGTCCGTTCCGGGTCTGTTCGGTTTCAAATAAGCGGAGGATGCGCGGGGGGTATCAAAAGGGCCGGAGGAGTTTAAAAAATGGGGGTGAGCCGGCATCCCGCTTATCGAAATACCATCACAAGGAGTTGTCAAGTGGAGAATAAAGGCGATATCGGAATGGTAGGCCTGGCCGTCATGGGTCAGAATCTCATACTTAACATGGACGATCACGGGTACGGCGTGGTCGCGTATAACCGTGATGACGAGTTTGTCGGCAATATCGACAAGGTCGTCAACATGGGCAAAAAAGTGTTGGGCGTCCGAACGATAGAAGAGATGATGGGCAAGCTCAAAACACCGCGCAAGATCATGATCATGGTCCAGGCCGGAAAGGCGATCGACCAGATCATCGAGCAGCTTCTGCCGCACTGTTCGCCGGGAGACTGCATCATCGACGGGGGAAATTCCCATTTTACCGACACGATCAGGCGGACGAGCTATCTCGAGGAAAAAGGGCTGCTCTATGTCGGGACCGGCGTTTCCGGAGGCGAAGAGGGGGCGCGTCACGGCCCGTCCATGATGCCGGGCGGCAGCCCGAAGGCATGGCCTCTTGTCAAAGATATTTTCCAGGCTATCGCCGCAAAGACGCCAAACAACGTTCCCTGCTGCGACTGGGTGGGCGACAACGGTGCAGGTCATTATGTAAAGATGGCGCACAACGCGATCGAGTACGGCGACATGCAGATCATCTGCGAGGCGTATGCCCTGCTGAAGAACGGTCTGCGCCTTTCGGCCGATGCGATGCACGACATTTTTGCAACGTGGAATAAGACCGAGCTCGACAGCTATCTCATCGAAATCACCGCCGGCATACTGGCGTTCAAGGACGACGACGGAACGCCGCTGGTCGAAAAAATCCTCGACAAGGCCGGACAGAAGGGCACCGGGAAATGGTTCAGCGTCAATTCGCTGGACCTCGGCATTCCGGTGACGCTCATTGCCGAAGCGGTGTATGCGCGCTGTCTTTCCGCCATCAAAGAGGAGCGGGTCGCTGCTTCGAAAAAGCTGGGAGGTCCTGGAGGGAAAATCTCCGGTGACGCAAAGACGTTTGTTGAGGACATCAGGCTTGCGCTGCTGGCGTCAAAGATCATTTCCTACGCCCAGGGGTTCATGTGTCTTCGCGAAGCGGCAAAAGAGTACCAGTGGCGTCTTGACTACGGTGCCATTGCCATGCTCTGGCGCAGCGGGTGCATTATCAGAAGCGTGTTTCTCGAAAACATAAAGAACGCCTATGCAAAGAACCCCGAACTGAGCAACCTGCTCATGGATGACTATTTCAAGGCCATGATCGACCGCTGCCAGCCTTCATGGCGGCGTGTCGTTTCCCAGGCCGCGCTCTCCGGCGTACCTGTTCCCGCGTTTTCATCGGCGCTCGCTTTTTATGACGGCTACCGCAGCGCGCAGCTGCCGGCAAACCTGTTGCAGGCGCAGCGTGACTACTTCGGCGCGCACACCTATAAGCGTATCGACAAAACGGGCGACAAGACCTTCCATACCAACTGGACCGGTCACGGCGGCGACGTAGCATCGGGGTCGTATACCGTATGATGTATCTTACCGATGACTTTCTTCTTCACTCCCCAAGCGCGCGTCGGCTGTATCACGGCCATGCCGCGCCTATGCCGATCCTGGATTATCACTGTCATTTATCGCCGCAACAGATCGCCCAGGACGCGTTGTTTAAAAACATCACCGATGTCTGGCTCGGGGGCGACCATTACAAATGGCGCATCATGCGTACGAACGGTGTGGACGAGGAGTGCATTACCGGGTCAGCGTCCGACGAGGAAAAATTCATACGGTGGGCGCGGACCCTTTCGCGCTCCATCCGCAATCCGCTTTTTGACTGGACCCACCTGGAACTCAGGCGGTACTTCGGGATCGAAACGCTGCTTTCGGAAGCCACTGCCGGGTCTGTTTACGCCCAGTGCAACGAAAAGCTCAGGGACAAGGCGTTCTCCCCCCGGAATCTGCTCCTGCGCATGAAGGTGAAAACGGTGTGTACCACCGACGATCCGGTAGACGACCTTTCATGGCACAAGCACCTCAGGCGCGAAAACTTCGGCATCACCGTGCTGCCCACCTGGCGCCCCGACAAGGCGACATCGATCGACGATCCCGTTGCGTATAACCGGTATATGGATGCGCTTGAAAAAGCGTCGGATCTGTCCATTACGTCCTGCGGCGACCTGCTCGAAGCACTGGATAAACGGCACGGTTACTTTCACGATTTCGGCTGCCGGAGCTCCGACCATGCGTTTGAAGCGTTGACTCCCGATACCTGTTCCGCCCGGGAGATGGAAGAGCTGTTTTCGACGGTTCGCCGGGGGAAACCGGTCACGCCGGCCGATGCCGCCCGTTTTAAAACCACCCTGCTCCTGGCGTTATGCGCACTGAACCACAAAAGGGGCTGGGCGCAGCAGTTTCACTTCGGCGTGATCCGGAACGTCAGGACCGCGCTGTACGGGCGGCTGGGGCCTGATAACGGCGTGGACTGCATCGGCGACATGCTTCAGGCACGGCAACTCTGCCAGTTTCTTGACAGGATGGATTCATCCGGCCAGTTGACAAAGACAATCCTGTTCAACGCCTTTCCCGGTCAGAACGAAATACTGGTCAGCATCATGGGCGCATTCCAGGACGGGTCGGTTCCGGGCAAGCTGCAGCTCGGGCCGGCATGGTGGTTTCTGGACCAGAAAGACGGCATGAGGCGGCAGCTCGAAGCGCTGTCCGGCCTCGGACTTCTAAGCCGTTTTATCGGGATGACCACCGATTCGAGGTCTTTCCTCTCTTTCCCCCGTCACGAATATTTTCGCAGGATACTCTGCGATGTGCTCGGGGCCGAGATGGAGCGCGGAGAGCTGCCGGACGACGAAGCGTTTATCGGATCGATCGTAAGCGACATCTGTTACCATAACGCGAAAAGTTATTTCGGGTACTGAAGCGGGGTTTGTATCGTGAACCGGTCGTCCGCTCGCCACCGCGAAGCCGTGGCGCAACGGGGAGCCTGACGAGGGGTCGGCATTCAGATGAGGAGGACTATCGACATGGGCGTTTCAGATTTGGACGACCTCAAGGGAAAATCGTGCGTTATCACGGGCGGCGCCGGCATCATCGGCTGTTCGTTTGTCGAGTGCCTGGCGCGGGCCGGCGTGCTGGTCGCGATCCTTGACCTCAACGCCGCGCTCGCGGAAAAAAAGGCCGCGGAGATCGCCACGGCAACGGGCGGAACCGTGATCGGCATCGGCGGTGATGTGCTTGACAAGCAGTCGCTTGTTGACGCGAAAAAGGCGGTCAACGACCGGATCGGGAAAATAGACATTCTCATCAACGCGGCGGGCGGGAACAACCCCGGGGCGACCACGGCCGCGGCGATGATCGAGGACGGCGACCTCGACCATCTTGAGGGCACTTTTTTCGGCCTCGAGATGGAGGCGTTTCGCAAGGTTTTCGACCTTAATTTCATCGGGACCCTTCTTCCCTCCATGGTGTTTGCGCGCGATATGGTCGAACGCAAACAGGGCGTCATTCTCAATATCTCATCCATGAATTCGTTCCGGCCGCTTACCAAGATACCCGCGTACTCCGCGGCAAAGGCGTCGATCAATAATTTTACCGCCTGGCTGGCAGTGCATCTGGCGCCGCAGAGCATCCGCGTCAACGCCATCGCACCCGGATTCTTCCTGACCGACCAGAACCGGTTCCTGCTCATCGACAAAGAGTCCGGCGCGCTGAGCGCGCGGGGCAACAAGATCATCACCGGCACGCCGATGAAACGGTTCGGCAATCCTGAGGAGCTGCAGGGCGCGCTCCTGTATCTGGTTTCCGACATGTCGAAGTTCGTGACCGGCATCGTGTTGCCGGTCGATGGCGGGTTCAGCGCCTATTCCGGGGTGTGACCGGTCACCCTGCTCGCCGTCGCGGCGGGCAGAGCGCGACCGTCATACTTGAAAACGTATAACCGGAACCGGGTTTTTCCGGAAAGCCGGTCTGCATAAACAACGAGGAGGAAGTACGCTATGAAATACGGGTTGAACATCCCCAGGCAGGGCGCGCTTGATTTTGTGTCGCTCGGCGCTCTTGTCAACCGGCTCGATCCAGGCATCGTGCCTTTCCGCAAAGCCACGGAGTGCTCCATCCACGTGAGCGGCGGCGAATTCAACTGCGCGGCCAATCTGGCGAATTGCTTCGGCATGAAAACCGGCATCGTTTCCGCCATGGTCGAGTATCCCATCGGCGACCTGATCGCCGAACGGGTTCGGGCCATGGGCGTTACACCCTTTTATAAACAGTTCAAACACAACGGGGTAAACGGTCCCAACATGGCCACGGTGTACAGTGACCGGGGGTACGGCGTAAGGGCGCCGGTGGTGTTTTACAATCGGTCAAACGAAGCCGCCGCGCAGCTCAAACCCGGGGACATCGACTGGAAAACCATTTTCGGAACCGGCGTGCGGTGGTTCCACAGTGGCGGCATTTTCGCGGCGCTTTCGGAAACCACCGGCAAGGTGATCATCGAAGCCATGAAAGCGGCAAAGGCGGCCGGAGCGGTGGTCTCTTTTGACCTGAACTACCGGCAGAAGCTCTGGGATATCTGGGGCGGCCACGAACGGGCGCTCGAGGTCATCGGCCAGATCGTCGCCTACTGCGACGTTATCGTGGGCAATGAGGAGGATTTGCAGAAGGGACTCGGTATTCCCGGGCCCGAGGTAGAAAAAAAATCAAAGCTTGACCCGTCGGTGTTTTTCGCCATGATCGACGGCGTGGTAAAGAAGTTTCCTCAGGTCAGGATCGTGGCCACCACGCTGCGCGA
This sequence comes from Chitinispirillaceae bacterium, assembly GCA_016926315.1. Next base: position 102 of record JAFGOU010000205.1, on the reverse strand, counting down.
GGTACACTCCACCAGCCATCATAGCTGGGGAGCCGTGGCCTGGGTAAACGGTGCGACGCATGTGTCGCCGACCTGCGAGTTGACTGTCTACGACCGCGTCGG
>JAFGOU010000204.1 GCA_016926315.1 Chitinispirillaceae bacterium | reverse complement strand
GCTCGTATTCAAGGGTCAAACCGCAGGGAATCGAAATGCCGCCGGTTGCCTTGTAGTTGACGACCGTTTCGACCCCGGTTAAATTGCCCGGCCGGTAATAACCGATCTGCGCCGTATCAACGACAAAATTGACGGTATTATCAAGGACCGTTGCATTGCGATTGTAGGCGACGGATGAAACCCCCCATTTATCGGAGATGCTTTTCTGATACTTCAGATAGTTGTTGACAAATTGGATGTTCCACGAAGTCCCGTAGTCTCTGTATCCGGTACCTGTTGATTTTTCCCAGGTGGCGGTGGACGACTGTTTCAACTGGTAGTTCGCGCCGATGACGATATCCTTCATCCGCGCTTTCACATCCAGAGAGCGATCGTTTTCAAAGTTGTCCATCAAATCTGTCCAGTTATTGTCGCCGGCCCGCCCTTTCAAATCCGCCTTGTCGCTTTTTTTCACCATCCCTGAAAATGCGACGCCGAAGCCCCTCTTTGTGTCGCTGTAGCTGAACCCTGCGTCACTTTTAGACGTGTTGAAGGAACCGATCTGCGTGGTGAGTTCGCCTTTGTTTCCGGCCGCGCTTTTAGTAATGATATTGATGATACCCGTTACCGCATTGGTTCCATAGGCCACGGAGGAGGGACCGTAAATCACCTCGATACGTTCCACATTAGACAGGTTATACTGCCCTCCGGCATAAAAACCGCCTGAGTTGAGTTCGTTTACCTGTACGCCGTCGACGAGCACCAGGGTCAGATTGTTCTGATTGGGTATTCCGCGCTGGAAAGCATAACTGTTTTTACCGACAATATTCCTGAATTGAAAACCGGGCAGGTCCGACAGCGCCTCTTCCAGGGTGAAATAGCCGTTTTCTCTGATTTGCGCGCCGGTGATGACAAAAACGGTGGAGGGGATCTCCCGTATATCCTGAACGACCTTCGAGGCGGTGATAATTTTAATCTTTGACAGCTGAGTCAAGTCCAGGTTAAAAACGTCCATACTGTCGCTCTGGGGAAACAAATTACGGGGAAAAATCAAAAAGAGAAACAGCATGAAGAAACGCAGGAATTGCTTGTGTGGCATTTTGATCTTTCGAAGGCTTGTGGCAGGCGGCGTACACTGAAAATATACGCATTCTCCGTATAAATGTCAAAAATCCAAGTACGGGTCCGGCGAAGGTCTGGGCGAAATCCATTACCGCCGGTTTCAGGCAGTTCATGCGCCGTGTTCCGCGTCGCGATTTTAGGGACCACCGGGGAACAGGCATCTTCAATGAATTGCCCTTGCGGGGCTCCGTGGACTGGAACTGATATTTCCCGCGATCTCCAGCTACTACGTCAATACTATTCTTTACTATTGCTTGCCCTTTTCCTATATTCAATTATATAAGCAATTGTAAATATACCGGACAGACAAGGAACCCCTTGTATGGATAACCGCACTCGAAATGCCATGCCCGCTTTAAATACCGGAGCGAAACATCGTCCCCACAGTATCCTTTTTGTCTGGTTGTCGATGATACTGCTGGCAACCGGAGTCGCCTCGACTACGTTGACTGTTCTGCTGGTATTCTACCGGACCACCGATGTCATCGCAACAGCCGATGCGCGGTTGCTGATAGCAGCCGAAATGTCGCGGGAAATTATCGGCCCGGATTACCATGAACGTATTGACGATCGGTCATCCATAGCAAGGGAGGAATTCGATCGCATTGTCCAACGGAACGACGACCTGTGCCGACGGCTCGGTCTTCAGTATCTCTGGAGCGTCCTTGAGGTAGATGGACGGCTGGTTTTCACTACCGCCGCCCATTCGGATATCGAAGACCCGTCATCGCCCTGCGCTTCCTTTTTCGATACCCATAATAATCCAGAAGCCTTTGCGCCGGCACTGAGACACGGTAGAAAACCGACTTTTTCCTCTTTTCGAAATGAATGGGGTGAAGGGAGAATGGTGCTTGTCCCGAGAAAAGACAGCCGCGGACGCACGTACATTTTCGGCGCCAGTCTTCAACTGGCTGAATATAATGCCCTTGTCCGTCATGCCCTGCTAACGGCGCTTGCCATAGGGCTCCTGGTCATGGGATTGGCTTTTCTGCTTGCCATGCTCCTGGCCCGTTATTTGACCTTGCCCATTGCCCGTCTGACCGAGGCAGCCAACCTGATGGCCTCCGGTAATCTAGATGCCCCTCTTCCTTCAGGCGGTACCGTGGAGCTGCAGTCGCTTTCCCATTCCTTCGGCAGGATGCGACAGGAGCTGCAGGGGCAGATGGGGGCGCTGCATGCTGAAAAAGAGCACCTTGCCGTTACGCTCCGCAGCATTGGAGACGGAGTCATAACCACGGATACGAACGGCGACATCGTCATGCTAAACAAATCCGCCGAGGAATTAACCGGATGGAATCATGGCGAGGCGGTCGGCAGGCCTTTGTCAAACGTCTTTAAAATAATCAACGAAATTACGCGTCAAACTTGCGAGAACACGGTCGATAAGGTGCTTGAAACCGGAAGTATCGTTGAATTGGCCAACCACACCTGCCTGATAGCGAAAGACGGTCGTGAGATTGTCATTGCCGACAGTGCCGCGCCGATTAAAGACCTGGAAGGAGCCACCATAGGCGTTGTCCTTGTTTTCAGAGACATGACGGAAAAACAGAAAATGCATGACGCCATGCAAATGGCTTCAAAACTCGAATCCCTCGGCGTTCTTGCCGGCGGGATCGCCCATGATTTCAACAACCTTCTCGGCGGCATATACGGATATATCGACATTGCCAATGAAGAAACACGCGAGCAGAATGTCTCCGGCTTCCTTGCCAAAGCTTTAGGCACCATTGACCGGGCGCGCGGACTGACAAGGCAATTACTGACCTTTGCAAAAGGCGGTGCGCCCATCAGGAGAATCGACAAGCTTTTTCCTTTTATGCAGGAAACCGCGGTTTTCGCCCTCAGCGGGTCATCGGTTTCCTGTCGCTTCGACCTGCCGAAAAACCTCTGGAATTGCAATTATGACCGGAACCAGATCGGCCAGGTCATCGACAATATTATTATAAATGCCCAGCAGGCAATGCCCGAGGGCGGAATCATTGAAATTTCCGCTACTAACGTCTCTTTTGGTGAGAAAGAACACCCCACCCTTTCTTCCGGACACTATGTGAAAGTGTCGATTAAAGACCACGGCGTCGGCATTAAAAAAGAACTTTTATCCCGGATATTCGACCCGTTCTATACCACCAAACTGCAGGGTCATGGCCTTGGTCTTGCTACCTGCTATTCAATAGTCAACCAGCATGGCGGATGTATCGAAGTGGCGTCTCAACCGGGAGAAGGCAGCGTATTTGACGTATACCTGCCCGCTTCCGACGATTCCCTTCCAGCGGCAACCGGGGAAGCATCGGCCGAGAAACATCGGGGAACCGGTACGTTCGTGGTAATGGACGACGAGAAAGTGATTTGCGAAACTATAGGTGCTATGCTGGCGTCTTTGGGGTATTCGGTGGTGTCCAAACAGAACGGGAAAGAGGCCGTGGAGTTCTTTGCCAGGGAAATCAAAGCCGAGCGGAAGATTGCCGGAATGATTTTTGACCTCACCATCCCCGGCGGCATGGGCGGGAAAGAGGCAATCGGAGAGATACGAAAATGGTGTTCGAAAACACCGGTCTTTGTGGCCAGCGGCTATGCAGAAGATCCGGTGATGTCGCACCCGACCGAATACGGGTTCACCGCGAGCCTGAGCAAGCCTTTTAAAAAAACGGAACTGGTAACGATGCTGAACAGGTACCTGAAAACAGAAGAATAAAACGGGGAAAACGCGCTCCTCGTGGTCCCTTCGCGTTATCGACCCGCCGAAATGGTTCAGGAAACTCCATGCCAACGCTCATTTGATCACGATCGTCATATCACCCAGGAGCGCGTCAAATCGCTTCAGGTTTTTTCTCGCCGGCCCCTTTTTCACCTTCCCCGAAGCGTCAAAAAGGGCTTTGTGACAGGGGCATGCCACGGTGCCATCATCAGAAATATTGACCTCACATCCAAGGTGTGTGCATTTTGAAGAAAACGCCGCGACGTCGGTCTCTGACAACCTGCTGACGATGATCGGCCTTTTCTTATTGGCCGGGTCAGGAACCTTGATCATGCCGCCGGGTGTCAGCAGCGGGGCGTTTTCAGGCCTGGTAAGGTCGACGATGACCGGCTCGTGTGTTTTTTTTCCGGCAAAGGCGGAAACGCCGGTCAAGGGAGAGACCATCGCGGCAGCCAGGCCGGCCTGCCCCGCTTTTTCCAGGAAATGACGTCGGGTGATACGCGAAGAGATCATGGCTCCTCCGAATGGTTGATGGAAACGAATGTCGTAATCCTGTGCGCGAACCCGTCCCGTTGAGAATCGAGCGGCATTTTTATCTCTTCCGCGACTTGATGAGCTTTGCCTCGTCGCTCTCCGGGCACTGTTCGGCAAGCTTTTTCCAGACCAGATCCTTTGATTTGCTTTTATTCTGCTTTTCGTAGGCAAGGCCGAGTTTGTAAAGCGCTGCGCACATTTTTGGCCCCTGCGCGTTCTGCTTGATATAGAGCAGGTAGCCCTGCACCGCCTCGTCGTACTCTTTTTTTGCGTAATGGCATTCAGCCACCCAGTACTGCCCTTCCTGGCCTTCGGGGGCATCGGGAAAACGCGACAGGAGGTCCTTGAACCCGCTGATGGCGATATCGAACCTTCCGGCGTTAAAATCGCTTTCCGCAATCTGAAACAGCTTCTGTATCTCCTCTTTTTTCGATTGTGCGGCGAGCGAATCCGCTTCAAGTTTTGCCTTAAACTGCTTCTGGAAATCGGCGGTTTTTTCGTCGAGCCGCGAGAGGCGGTACTGGCTCTCGGAAAGACCGCTCGAAAGGTCGGAAAGCCGTTTTTCCAGCTCCGTGAACCGTATCTGCAGGTCGGCGCGGATGAGACGGAGCAACTCGTCGTTGGTATTCTGCCGGACGACGATCTCCTTGTTGAGGGAATCGATCCGCATGAACAGGGAATCGGACTCCGCCTTCATCTCCTTTGTTCGCAGCACGGTGAGGTGGGAACAGCCGGGAAGGGAAATAAGGATGAGGGAAAGGACAATGAGGATAAGGGCTTTTTTCATTGAACGGGAATCCTCCTTATAAATGCGGCCTCCCTGCGCGACCCAGCGGGTCGCGGCCGACATGACATCTTGGATACCTTTTTTCGGCGGTTCACGAACCGCCGCGGCATCCCTTTCATATTGAATTGGCAATCGCCATTCTTCAATTCCTAGAATCCGCTCCAGTCCGGCATCTGTACGTTTCCGCCGGTGGCGATGCGCCTGACCCGGCTGCCGTTCACCTTCATAATATAAAAATCGCTCGACCCGCCGCTGCGATTGATGAAACCGATCAGATTGCCGTCGGGCGACCAGGTTGGATACTCGCAATGACCGCGCAATGTGGAAATCTGTTGTTCGGCCGAACCGTCGGGATTGACCGTCCAGATGTCGAGCTTGCCGTTTTTGGCCATGGAAGCAAAGGCGATCCTGTCGCCGCGGGGCGACCAGGAGGGGGAATCGCTGTACCGGCTCTTGTAGGTGATCCGCCGCTGGTTGGCGCCGTCGGCGTCCATGACGTATATCTGCGGGTTGCCGCTGCGGTCGGAGGTGAAAGCTATCTGGTAGCCGCTCGGCGACCAGCAGGGTGCGGTTTCGACGTTCCACTGCGCGGTGACCTGTTTGGCGTTGCTGCCGTCGGCATTGCAGGTGTAGATGTCAAGATTGCCGTGTTTTGAGGACGCATAGGCGATGGCGCCGTCGATTGGCGATACCGACGCAGAGACCTGGATGCCGCGGCTTGCGGCAATGACGGTGCGTTTTCCGCTGTTCGCAATCGGCGCGAAATAGATATCGGGTTTCCCTTTATAGTAGCCGGTCCAGACCATACCGTTCGCGCCGGCAAAACACGGAAAAAGGTTCAGTACCTTCCCTTTCGTGACCGCCTGCTGGTTGAACCCGTCGAAATCCATCATCCAGATGTTCTTATGCGCGCCTTCGACCTTAATGTACAGTATCCGTGTTTCAAAAATCCCGCGGTCGCCGAAAAGAAGATCGTACAGCTCGTTCGAGAAACGGTGGGAAAATTTCCGGAGCTCCGACGGCGGGCCCTTGAACTCCTTTGTAAACAGATGCTCGCGGTTCGCCACGTCGTTCACATGGCAGGTGACCGCGATCACGCTTGGATCGAGGGTGTATCCGCCGTCCAGGTAGATGCCGATGCCCGCTTCCAGAAATGCGGCGCTGTCGAAAACCGGCCGCGATACCACGTTGAAACGGCCGCTCAGGTCAAAATCATTGGCAACGATCTTCCACGGCTGGTCGTGTGAAAGGCGGTCCCCCGTCTTCGACGTGAAATCGACGACGCCGAACGGTATGCTGTCGAACCGGCTGGCGTAGATGTCGAGGTTGATTTTCTCGGCGCGGACGCCGTTCGCCGTTCCGGCGATCATAAGAAGCACGACAATGGTTCTCAGCATAATCAGGTCAATTCAGGGTCGGGATGAGGGTTACCGTCAGTTCGATCTTGTTTCCTGAAAACCCCTGCGGCATTTTGCCGAACGGCGCGGCGAGCTGCACCGCGCGCAGCGCCAGGTTGTCAAGCGTTCCGTTGCCCGACGCCTTATGAAGCCTCGGTTCGGAAATGGTACCCTCTCTGAAAATAGTAAAAGACACGACCACGGCGAGGTCCTTGTTTTCGGAAGGCGGGTTCCAGTAACGGGAAATCTTCTGGCTGACGTTGGCCAGGTACCAGTTGTATTTGAAGTCGCCGACGGTTGAGACGCGTGTCGGTGACGGCAATTCCTCGAGAAGCGACGCGAGCTCGTCGAGGTTTTCATCCCTTGAAACCCGGTTGTTGCTGGGCACCGGGCGCGACGCCTCCTTTTTGACGGTCCGCTTCACCGGCTTTGCCAGACGCTTCTTTACCGGCGGGGTAAACGCCTTGAGCGACGGCGGCGCGGCAACGAGCTGGAACGTCTGCGGCCGTTCGAACCGCTCCACCGACCGCGTCAGGTACATGACGAGAGGAAACGAAATGAACATCGCCAGGTGGAAAAGGGTTGAAAACAGTATCCCTTTTTTCCAGGTCACCTCGCCGTGCTCAAAAGGGGAAGTCAGCGCCGCCGGCATCAGTAACTGCCCAGGTTATCCTGCGGTTGTGTCAAAAAGCCGAGCTTGATCACGCCGGCGTTCTGGATGTCGGTGATGACCCGTATGACCAGGCCGTACGGCACCTTTCTATCGGCGTTGACGAACACCGGCACCTCGGTGCGCGAGGCGAAGATGTCGCGGAAGCGGCGCCTGAAATCGACCAGCGATACCCGCTCCTGGTCGATAAAAATATCGTTACGCCCGTCGATCGAGACCTGAATGGAGACGTTGACTTCGACGTTCTTCGCGTCCGCCTTGGGAAGATCGACCTGAACGCCCTGCGTCATGAGCGGCGCGGTGATCATGAACGTGATAAGCAGGACCAGCATCACGTCGATGAGGTTGATCATGTTGAGATCGTTGATAAGACGGCGGCGGTTGCGGCGTCTCACGCGTTCCCCCGCCGTTGGACGTACAGCCTGTCGAGAACTTCGCGCTTGAGCCGGACCACCAGCATCTCCCTGAATTCGTCGAGCTCGTTCTCGATCCGTTCGACGCGGTGCATGAAATAGTTGTAGAAAAAGAGCGCCGGAATGCCTGCCGACAATCCGGCAAAGGTGACCACGAGCGCCTCGGCGATACCCGGCGCTACCACCGGCAGGCTGGCAGATCCCTGGTTGCCGATTTCGTAAAACGAATTCATGATGCCCCATACCGTTCCGAGCAGGCCGAAAAACGGCGAAAGGCTGGCGATCACGGCGAGAAGAAAAACCCCCTTGTCAAGCGCCGGGATCGTCTTGATCATGGCCCCTTCGATGTTTTCCGCCGCAATGGTGAACTGGCTCTGCAGATAAAAGGTAAAGTCTTTCATGGAAAAAGCGGCCGCCGCCTCGGTCTTGATGCGCTGGAACTCGCGGGCGCCGACCGCGCCGATGCGGGCCATGGGACTGTTCCGGACGGTTTTTTCCGCCTGCTCCAGGTCGGCCATGCTTCGTGCGCCGTCGAAAAAAAGGCGGTATCTGCGGTTGGTGCCCATCGCATGCCGCAGGTAGGCCACGCGGTTGAATACGATCGACCAGGTTATCAGGGAAAAAACAAGGAGAATAAAAAGAACGACCCTCGCTTCGAGTCCGGAGCGCAGGATCATTGAAATCAGGGGGGTTTCCATCACGGTATTCCTTTCGCTGTCATGTGATCGATATGAATGAAAAAAATAACTTACCGGCAGCATGGCGTGAGGAAAAAACGACAGGGAATCTCGCTTTGACTGTTGGTTCCGAGATCCCTCGCCCGGGGCTCGGGATGACAGAATAGCTGTCATTCCGAACGAACGTGAGGAATCTCGCTTTACCCGTCTGTTCTGAGATCCCTCGTTGCACTCGGGATGACAGGATAAGGTACTCGGGATGGCCGTCTCACTGTCATTCCGAACGAACGTGAGGAATCTCGTTTTACCTGTCTGTTCTGAGATCCCTCGTTGCACTCGGGATGACAGGATAAGGTACTCGGGATG
>JAFGOU010000203.1 GCA_016926315.1 Chitinispirillaceae bacterium | reverse complement strand
CGGACCATGAGGGGATCATCGAAGAGGGTCTGACACGGGGCCGTGACCGGCGCGGCGAAACGACCATGCGGGTGGATGCCAACGGCGCCAGCGCCCGGACCCGGTACCGGCTTGAGGCGTTCGAGGAGGACCGTTCGAGGCTCGATCTTTTTCTCGATACCGGGCGTACGCACCAGATCCGCGCCCATATGGCGCACGCGGGTGCGCCGCTTCTGGGCGATACCCGTTACGGCGACACCGCGCTCGACGACCTTCTGTTTTCGCGACGCCGCGACCTGCCCCGCCGCCTGTATCTTCATGCCTGGCGGCTTGCGGTTCCGCATCCGTCAACAGGCAGGCCGCTGCGGATCACCGCGCCCCTGCCGCAGGAATTCAAGGCCGTGATGGATCGCACCGCCGATGTATATTGAAAACAGTCGCTGGAACATGATACCATGAATGCAAGGTGTCCCAACCCCAGGCAAGGCCCCTTAACCACGATCCGGACTATTTGCCAATGATGGCTGAACCTAAAATCCCGCAGCAATCCGTCAAGGGAAACGTTTATATACGGAACATGCTCGCCAACCTCGAGCGGACGTTTCTTCCGGTCGGTACGACCGTTGGTAAATACCGGATCATCGAGGAGATCGACCGCGGCGGAATGGCGGTGGTCTACAAGGCGGTCCAGCTCGATCTTGACCGGGAGGTGGCGCTCAAGGTCATGCCCTCCAATATATCGATCAACCGCCGTTTCATGGAGCGGTTCATGAGCGAGGCCCATGCGATCGCGCGGCTCAGCCATACGAATATCGTATCGATATACGAAGTCGCCATGCACAACTCCATTTATTATCTCGCCATGGAATATATCCCGGGCCAGAACCTTTTTTATTACCTTAATTTCAACAAACCCAAACTCATCGACGTTCTTGAAATCGTCTCCAAGCTGGCGGATGCCCTGGATTACGCCCACCGGCAGAAGATCATCCATCGCGACCTCAAGTTGAACAACGTGATCATGCGGGACAAACTCACCCCCGTGCTTATCGATTTCGGCCTTGCCAAAGCGCTTGAAGACGAGGAGGAGGGTGGTATTACCCGTACCGGAGAAGTGATGGGTTCTCCGTCATATATGGCGCCCGAGAGGCTGCTCGGCGGACCGGTCGACCTTCGGAGCGATGTCTGCAGCCTTGGGATCATGCTGTATGAGATGCTCACCTTCAAGAACCCCTATCTCGATCAGCGCAATCTCCACCAGACCGCGCTTAATGTCATGGAGGCCAACCCTATTCCGCCGCGGAAACTCGTGCCGTGGCTTCCCCGCGAGATCGAGGCGATCACGCTTAAAGCGATGTCCAAAGACCCCAATGCCAGGTATCAGTCCATGGAGGAGTTCAAGGCGGACATCAATCGGTATCAGCACAATGAACCGGTGCTCGCTCAACCGCCGTCGCTGGTGCTGCGGTTTCGGCATTTCATCAGGCGGTACTGGCCGCTCCTCTCCATCATCACGACCGTTGTCGTGTTTTCCTCGCTTTTTGCGCTTTCACTCTACATTCAGACCCAGAAAGGCATGTCGCACTGGCAGCCGTTCTATAGCGAACGTTTCGGTAACCGCCTCGATCCGGAGATGTGGACCGCATGGCCGGGTCCCGAGGCGGCAAAGGGGGATACTGCTTTCTGGTGGGTCAGGAACAACAATCTGATCGGCCAGTCCGAACGGACGACGTTTCTGCGCTTGAATCGCCGATTCAATCATGATATCAAGATAGAATTCGAGGTCGGACCGCTCGAAAAAGACCTGTTCAACGTCGGTTTCTTCCTTTTCGGTGACCGCCCGGACAGCGCCTACTGTTTTCATATAAACCGGCACGGCAGCGGTGAATGCGGGATTACGCTCCCGGGCAGCCCCTTTCTTTTTCAAATGGCCGAAGGAGCCAGGGTCAATCTCCTCGCAACGAACCATGTCATCATCCAGCGGATGCAGAACCTTATCACCTTTACTATCAATGGAACGGTTGTGGCGAAGATATGGGATTTCCTGCCGCCGCTCGGCAAGAGGCATGAACGGCTCGGTTTTTTTGCGCGAAGCAGCGGAGCGTGGTTCGACAATCTCCGGATATCCCGCCGTGCGATTCCCGCAACACCGAGTCCCATGCTGGTTGCCGAGCGCTTCTGGGAACGGGGCGATTTCGAAGCCGCGCTTGAGGAGTTCAGGGCGCTGTTGGTCGATTTTAAAAATGTAGAACGGTCTCGGGAGGTACGTCTCAGGATAGCGGATTGTTATTTCCGGCTCGGACGGTCGGAGGAGGCGCTCGAAATGCTGCGTTCCATCAGCACTCCCCGGGGGAAAGACGAGGCGATCGAATCGCGTAAATATTTTCTTGAGGGTGCGATTTATAACGACCTGGGCGAGGAAACGTCCGCCGACAGCGTTTTCCGGCTCCTTGCGACCGATTATCCCGCGAGCGCGGCAAATTATTCGGCCATGGCATTCGAAATCAAGCATGTCGCCTGGTTGGTCCGCAAGGGACAGCTCGACATTGCCGAAAAGGAAATTTCGCTTTTTGCAGGCCAGTATGCCCGTTTTGGAGACCTCTGGGGCAGACTCGGGCTTATGGTTATGGAGGCGTACCGGCAGGACGGCAATCTGGATTCCGCCCTGTCGGTAGGCAGGCGTATCGTCGCATCGCAGGATAAAAACAGCGATTTGTATACAACGGCCAGAATAGCGCTCGGCAGGATCAATCTTGACAAAGGCAAAAGGGGGGCGGCCAACGACCTCTTTAACCAGTGTATTACCGCCCATACCTCCTCTGAAAGGGTGTGGGAGGCGTGGATGGGGCTTGCCGGCATTTATGAATACAATTATGATTACCCCGAGGCGGTCATCATCTACCAGAAGATCCACCGGGAATGTCCCGCGAACTACCTGACCCACTGGATGGCCGCGCTCAAGCTGGGAGAACTGGGCTCGCGTGACTCCCCGCAGAATTATATCCGCTATTTCGAGACTGTTGCCCGGGGCGGCCATCCGTTTCCATTGCCGCGGCTCATCGCCCGGTTTTATCTGGGTGAAGTCAACGAAAGCCGTTTCAAGGCGGTATGGAACCAGTTGTATCCCAATGACTATTCCTATCTCTTTTATTTCGCCCGGAAGGCGATGTTTACCAAAGAGGAGGTCGTTGCCCGGATATACCTTGAGGACCTCAAACAGAATGTTTCACCGCAGTCGTGGCAGTATCTCGTGGCGCTGAAGGCAGTAACGCATCTGAAAAAGTGGTAATCTTATATTTCCAGCACTGCCAAATGGTATTTTTTCAGGTTTCCTACGGGATTTCCCGGAGTATTGCCCGCTCCTCCGAGGGTGACGGCTCCCGGACAATCCGCATCGCGAGAACCGTAATCGGAGGGTGGCTCGGGTAGCTTGTTATGCTCAATAAAAAAGACGATACCTTTTTTGACGAAAAAAACGCCGATGATATCGCCTCCGAAGAATTGGTAAAAATGATCGATGCTTCCAAAGCGACCGTCAGGACCGATATCAGGGCCGGATCGAAAGTGACGGGCGTCATCTCCCGCGTGAGCGGGGAATACGCTTTTATCGACATCGGCGCAAAGAACGAGGCCATTCTTTCACTGGCGGAGTTGTCGGATAAAAAAGGCGTGGTGACCGCCGCGGTCGGCGATTCCGTTACGGCGTTCGTGGTGACCGACAGCGCCGGTGAGACCGTTCTCTCAAAAAGCATGTCGGGCAAAGGCCGGACCGCCGCGGTGCAGGAACTGCTCGATGCAATGAACAACAGGGTGCCGGTGCAGGGCAAGGTGACCGGTGTCGCAAAGGCCGGCCTTTCGGTCAAGATTCTCGGCCATCGCGCCTTCTGCCCGGTTTCGCAGATCGACCTCAAGTTTACCGAAGATATTAATCAATACCTCGGCACCACCATGGATTTCATGATCACCCGCGTCAACGAGGGCGGACGTAACGTGGTGGTAAGCAGGATCCCGCTCCTCGAGGCCGGCCTTGAAAAAAAGATCGACGCGCTGGTAAAAACCGCGGAAGTCCGTTTCGTGCTCAAGGGGACCATCACCCGCATCGCCGATTTCGGACTGTTTGTCGACCTGGGAGAGTGCGAGGGACTGGTGCATATTTCCGAAGTGTCGTGG
>JAFGOU010000202.1 GCA_016926315.1 Chitinispirillaceae bacterium | reverse complement strand
GCGCCGATCCCCACCTTCCGAAGCGCTCCGGCGACGGAAGTTATCGTTCGTCCCTATTTCCCGCCGAAATTCCCGGTCCGCAGGCAGTTTCCCCTTCCGGTCGGCCAGTCCCTGTTGTTCGCCTTTGCAGAAACGACCTCCCACACCTGCACCCCGCCCTTGCCGCTCCCCAGGGCATCCTTCAGGGAGATCACGATCTCAAGGTCGCCGTCATTATCGCAATCGTCAATAGTCGGCGCGGCCATGCTCCCCCTGCCTTCAAGGGGCACCCGGTGAAGGAGCGCGCCGCTGGCGTTCAGAACAAACAGGTTGGACCGGTTTTTCTGCGTCGAATAGGTGGTAAAGACGATCTCCGGAACGTTGTTATTGTCAAGGTCCACCGCGCACGCCTCGCCCGCGCCGACAAACGGCTCGCCACTTGCGTTGAACTGCGCTTTCCACCGCTCGTTTCCGCCGGCGTCATAACAGCGCACCCAGCCGTCGTATGACGGCGCAATGACCGTGATGCTCCCGGACCCGAGCCGCGTGACGCACGGCGACGGCGCCACCTGGACGATATTGTTTTCATACCCGGTAGAGAGCGGCATGCCCGTAACGGGCGGCGTTTCAAATCCCTGCACGCGCGTCATGTCCGGATTGAGCGCCCAGAGGCTGTTTCCCCGGTTTACATACTCTCCGGCTTTTTCATGGTCGGAAAACAGGATGATCTCGGGCAGCCCGTCATTGTCGAGGTCGGCGAAGACCGGCGGCGAATCGGTGAACTCGTCGCGGTCGCTGCCGTCGGGGCCCCAGCCCTGCAGGGCGAGATCCAGGGAGTGAAACATGGGTACATTGCAGGCAAAGGCGCCGCTGAACAGGGGATGTGCAGGCCACGGCTCGCCGGTGCGCTTCATGATGCCGATATGGCAGATGTCGTAGGTGCACACGATCTCCGGTTCGCCGTTGCCGTCGAGGTCAGCGCACCCGACGTTCTGGTTATAGCCTCCGTAATCATTGAGCCGGTCGCGGTCAATCACCTGCGGCCACCCCGCAACCATTGCGCCGGAAAGGTTCCATACCGCGGTCACCGGACCGTCCGAGGTTTTTACCACCGCGATCTCGCACACCCCATCATTATCAAGGTCGCACGCGGCAATGGAGCGGATCTCCGACGACGCATTTGGAAAAGCGACCGGCCATCCCGGGAGCAGGTCGCCCTGGTGATCGTACACCGCCGCCTTGTTGGAATAACAGATGGCGATTTCGCCATACCCGTCGTTGTTCAGGTCGCCGACCACCGGCGAACAGTACATCCTGTTCGATCCATGGTCATTGGCCGATGACGCGTTTTCGCCGACCGGCGCGCGCCATTTTTTGCTGCCGTCGCTGTTCCACACATAGAGCACGCTGTGGCGGGAGGCGATGATTTCCGGGCTGCCGTCATTGTCAAGATCGAACACCGCGGGAGAGGAAAACCAGTTTTCGTCCCAGCTTGCCGGGAGCGTTGCGCGCAAGACAGGTCTGGTGACACTGCTTGGTATTTCGTCAACCGTATTCAAGCCGGCGGGAACGGGAAGATTGTCGGTGCATGATAAGAAGAAAAAAGAGAGCGGGAGAACGGTTGCCGTAAAAAAGGTGCCTTTTGTCATGAACGCGCCGCCTCGGTAAACAGGGAATAAGACTCGTGACTCATCTTTCCCGTCTGACGAAGCCGATAAAAAGGTATCGAATGGCTTCGCGGCATAAGGCGCTGTCGTTCGCACCCTATGCGCAAAAAGCGCATATTTGTCAGACAAGATACCTGCGCCTCTTGATTCTCATCTCGCAAGCACAAACCCGCGTCGCTCGCCATGCCCTCCCGCGGCGACGGCAACGATTAAAAATCGCCCCGCGGGGGAACGTTTCGTATCGGCAAAGGTAACCGCGTTCCTTCCCGCGGCCTGGTACGAAACGCACCTCCGCTCCACGACATCCCCCCTGCTATTCCATAACGTGACCACGACCTCCCCCGGCTGCCGCAGCGTATAGGCGACCCGTATGCCGCTTTTAGTGGCGGTTGCGTAAAGAGAAAATTGCCGCATTGCCGCACCGCCCTTCCGGAAGGAGGCGATTGTCGCGGGGTATTTGTCCGCGAGCAGCTTCGCCGCCTTGTACTTCACATTCCGCTCCGGGTCGGTGATGTCCTCGGTCAGGCCCCAGCACCCGTAGCGGGTATACGCGCTGCTCAGCGTGAACTGCATGGCGAGGTTTCCGCCCGCCTTAAAGAAGGCATCGTCGAAATTCAAGGTCCACACCGCGCCCATTTCGTTATCCCGCTCGGCCATGATGCGGTTGGCGATGTTCGTCGTGCCGCCCCCTCCATGGTCCGGACCTCCTTCGTACGAGCAATAGCCGCCGGCAAGGCCCCTGTCGGCCGCGAGCTTTACCCACTGCTTGCGGCCCGCCTCGTTGGTCTTGCCGGTCTCATCGATCTGCGCCTCGATATCATTCCTGCAGTCGGCAAGGACCTTGGCGACGCTTTCACCCGCGTCACTACCGCCGCTGAAATAGGTCTGGCAGGCAATCGCGTAAAGGTAGTCTTTCGGCGGGCCGTATGCCCTGGCGATGGTGTCAAGCATGGGCGTTACCCACCATTTAAGCATGGGTTGGTGGCTGCAGAGCATGACGCGCAGCCGTTGGTTGAGTGCCTCCGGCCCGAAAACCTGCGAAAAAAGTTTCGATAGCTCCACGGTCCGCCGCGCGTGGTTCGCATGCTCGCCGATGCGGAGCGCCCTGGCTTCCGCCTGATTGTAAAGGCTCTGCTCGAATCCGGGAGCGGTGTTCCAGACCTCATTGCTGCTCTCGACATAAAGGTTGCGACCAGGGTCGAGGTTCGCCTTGAAGAGTTTCGCGACTTCAATGACATACCCGGAATCGGCGGAGATTGGAATGTTGATCCACGGGTCCATTTTTACAAGGTTACACAGCTCGATGACATATTCCCATGCCGCGCCGTCGGTTTTTCCGAGCGGCGGGATCCTGCTCTGCGACGCGTCTTCCGTGAGTTTGCGCTTCGACCAGACCGTGCGGGCCGGATAATCGGGATCGCACCCATTGGTCATGGAAAAGTTCATGAAGCGGATGGTTGAGAATGCAATGCCGGTAAGCGCCGCAATGAACTCGTCGGTGAACGTTTTCGTCGAAGAAAGATCGTAGCCGGGGCGGAACATGCGGAACGTGGTGAGTCCCGTCCCTTCGGCGCCTGCGGGAGTACGTTTTGTTTTTGTAAACTCGAGGACGATCAGCCCGTGGTTCGCCCCCGGTGGTCCGGGGACCTCAAAGTCGAAGATCGTGGTATTGGACGCGGCATCGTAGGACGTATTCCGGACCGAACCGCCGGTGATCCCTCGTACGTCGGCGCTGCCCACAAAGGAGCATTTATAGGTCCCGCTCACGTCGATACGAAAGACCTGCGGGTCGTCGATGCTGTTGCTCCACTCCGCCACCGGACGGTAATCGACCACGAACTGCGCGTCGATTTTCGGCCAGCCGAACTCGTCGACCTGTGAAGCGGAAAGGTCGTTACCGCTTCCCACGGCGCCCCACCGATACTCCTCCTTGACAATGTCGACGAAGGTGCCCCCGCGCTCGGCAAAGTTGATATTGACCCCGAGCTGGGCCGAGGAAAGGGAGAGTGGAAGGAGGAAGAGGATTGCCGGGACAGAGCATCGTTTCATGGGCAAGGCCCTCTTTCAGCTATGGTGAGGTATTCATCATAATATAATCCATTGCACTACATCATTGAGCGGCTTCGAAGGTCAATGATCATAAGCCGGCGGGTCCGGGGCCAGGGCTTGCCATGCCGCACTGCGGGATGGTTCCCAAAAAAATGTTAGCGGCCATTGAAAACGTACCATCATGATTACCGTTCAAACCAACCGGATGGATAGTAACACAAAATATGTATAGGTATCTGCCATACCGGTATTCAGCTATTTTAATCGCTTAAGGAGCCGCAATGAGCCTTTCTAAAATGTTTCAAGCCGTAGTATTGGCCGTTATCATCCTCTCCTGCGCAGCCCAGGCCCAGCGGATCAGGGTACAGGGCAATAAATTTCTTGTGGGCAACAATCCGATTTTCATGCTGGGCGCCAACACTCCCTGGGACAAATGGAACGATTTCGGCCATGGTTTCGACTCCACCTGGTGGAAAAACCACTTTCAATCCATGCACAACTACGGCATGAACTGCACCCGTGTCTGGATCAGTTGCGACGGCGCCAATGCCTCGCCCGGCATCAGCGCAACCGGCGCGATATCGGCGCCCACCCAGGCGTTCTGGGAGCATCTGGCAAAACTCTTCCAGATCGCCGAGACCAACAAGATCTATTTGATGCTCGCGCCCATCTCCTTTGACCACTCCAAACCCGGAAACCCCAACGCCGACCGGTGGAAGGCGATGTACACCAGCGCTGCGAACCGTCAGACCTTTGTCGACCATTACCTCATCCCTCTGGTGCAACGGTTCGGAAGCAACCCCTATTTCTGGTCGATCGATGTGGGAAACGAACTTGACTGGGTATTTGAAAATCACGGCGTTGACACGAACCATGTTTTTGACCTGACCGCCAGGGTGGCGAAGGGCGTGCATGCGAACAGCGAAGTGCTGGTCACCCTGGGAACCGGCGCCGGTCCCAAGTATCTCAGCCCGAACTTCGGTCCCAACCGTTATTCCGACGCATCGCTGCAGAAATTGCAGGCAGGCGCGTATCTTGATTTTTATGACAACCATTTCTACCCATGGATGAGACCGTACTTCAGCACCCCGTTTGAAAACGGTCCTGCGACATGGAAAATCGACGAAAAGCCCTGCCTCATCGGCGAATACGCGGCCAAAGGCGACAGCACCATCTACAACCCGGCGCAGTGTCTGCAGAGAGCGTACGATCTGGGATGGCTCGGGGTCATGCCCTGGACATCGAACGGCGTGGACGGGAACGGCAGTCTGAGCGATTTCGGGGCCGTGTTCAAAACCTGGAGCGATGCGCACCGCAGTCTGGTCTTTCCGCCCCTGATCGACGATCCGGGTCCGTTTACCATAACCGTCACCGCGCCGCAGGGAGGGAGCATACGGCTGGTCCCCCAGGCTGCGCAGTATGCCAGGGGCGACACCGTAAAATGTATCGCGGTCCCTGATAATGGAAAAGCGCTTTTGCGGTGGACCGGCGACGCGACCGGCGCCAGGGATACCGCAGTGCTTGTCATGACAAGAAACATGACTGTTTCCGCGGTGTTTATCGTTGCCGGCGAGCTTATCCAGAACGGCACCTTTGACAACAACATCACCCCATGGACCCTGGGACAATACGAGGGCGGGGCAGCCACGGCCACGGTCGGCAACAACGGCTGTCAGATTTCAATCACCAGCGGCGGGAACGACATCTGGCACGTGCAGTTGATACAGGCCGGGTTATCGCTTGAGGCGAACAAAACCTACGTCTTTTCGTTCGATGTCACCGCCACTGCCGCGCGGACCATTGATATAGCGGTGGGCGAAGCGAGCGGCTCCTTCACCAAATACTTTCAGCAGACCATAACCCTCACCGCTGCACAACAGCGCCTCTCCTTTACGTTCACGCCTACCGCGTCAACGACCAACGCCCGCGTTGAGTTCAATATCGGGAAATCGACGACCGGGCTCCTGCTCGACAATGTCTCGCTGAAAAGCTCCTCAACACCGGTGGCCTGGAATGCGACCCGCGGCGCGGCAGACCCGCACCCCTTTGCTTTTTACCATGCCGGGACCGGAAGGCTCCACCTCAGGGGCATTTCGTCAAACATGACCATAGAGGGGTTCACCCCGGGCGGCAGGCGGATTGTCAAATGGGAAAATGCGGCCGCCACGGACGCCGTCGCCATCCCACTGAACGGCGCGGGCGTGCAGGTGATCATCGTGAGGGGCTCGATAAAAGGCAAGGCGGCGTTTTCGCAAAGGGTGATCTGCCGGTAAGAACCGCCGCCTGTCAGGCACCAAAAATATTCCTTTCCTCGGTCAAGCCACGATACTATATTATTAACGGATCATCACTATCATCATGCCGTCAACCAACAGAGGTTGCCCATGTCCTGCGCGGCGGTTACGATTACCCTACTGCCCTATGATGAAAAGACCCTGAAGCTTGACGTTCCGTACGACGTTCCCACCATCGAGAAGGTCAAGCAGCTTCCCCGGCGTCAGTGGAGCGATGCGGAGAAGTGCTGGTTTATACCGAACGACCGATCGAGCGTGAAGCAGGTCATCGAGCTGTTCGGCAGTAAGCAGGTGATGGATTGTTCGGACCTGACGTCTATTGATGAGGCGGGTCCTGAACGGGCGGCGCTCCACGGCAAGGTTGTTCCCATGAACGAGCAGGCCCGGGCCGATGCGTTGATGGAACGTCTTAAAAGAGAGATGCGGGCAAGGAATTTTAGTGTCAGGACGATAAAAAACTACCGCCTGGCAGTATCGCGGTTTTTATCGGTTATTGACGCTGATCCGTTGGACATCGGCCAGGACGACCTCAAGCAGTTCCTGATAGATCTTCACGAGGCGCATGAATTTGCGCCGCGCACGGTCAACCTGTGGGCTTCAGCGATCAGCTTTTTCTACCAGCAGGTGCTTGGGTGTGCCGCTCCGGTCAGCGATCTTCCGCGCATGAAGGTGGGCAGGCCGCTTCCCGAGGTTTATTCTGAGGAGGAGGTAGGCGGTATTCTTGGGGCGGTGGACAACCCGAAGCACCGTTTGATTCTCATGATCGCCTACGGATGCGGGCTCAGGTTGAGCGAGTTAAGAAACCTCAAACCCGAAGATATCAGCATCGAGCGGCGTTTGATTACGGTCCGCCACGGCAAGGGCAACAAGGACCGGACCGTCATGATTGATGATACGCTTCTGCCGGCAATCGTTGAGTACCTTGAGCGCGGCCGTGGCAAGGATTGGCTTTTTGAGGGGAATGAGCCGGGACACCGGCTTGCAGCGCGGACCATAGCCCTTGTTTTCGAGCATGCCTGTGCCAGGGCAGGGATAAAGCGGCGGGGAGGTATTCACGGCTTTCGCCACAGCTTTGCCACGCATCTGATGGACCATGGAACCGGGTTACGGCAGGTACAGGTGCTGTTAGGCCACGGAAGCAGCAAAACGACCGAGATCTATACCCATGTAAGCAACGCGTCAATTTTAAAAATCCGAAGCCCTCTGGCAAACATCAAACTGCCGCCTAAGGGTAAAAATGGGTGATAGTATGCAGGTTACCTGCAGAATATCAGCCGTGGAAGGAGTTTTTAGAATACCATACTTTAGGGTTATACTACCGGCAGGATGATACCATCCTGCCGGTAGTTGTGCAAAATGCAGGTGCTTAAAAATACGCGGGAGATTTGGGGGAAAAGAAATCAGAAATATGATAAATATTATGCAGCTGCCAT
>JAFGOU010000201.1 GCA_016926315.1 Chitinispirillaceae bacterium | reverse complement strand
CGACATCCTTAGACAGGTATTCGGCGTTCGACGGGTGGACGCGAAGCGTGTAAGCGCCCTGGGGGATATCATTCAAGGCAAACGCGCCGTCAGGCGCCGCGCGGGCAATGCGATCGAGCCCGTACACCTGTACATAAGCACTGCCCTGGTATCCTGCCGGGAATGCGATCGTCCCGCGGATCCAGCCGGCCGGTTTGAGCGCGCACGCAATCGCGATTCCGGTGTCGTTTCCGGATATTTCGCATTCGGAAAGTGAAGCCCACGATTGCTGATCGTTCACTTCGATATGGAATATGCCCGGCGGAAGGTTGTCGAACGAGAAGAAGCCCCCGTTGTCGGTCACGGTCTGCCGGGGCGCCTGCGTATCGGGCATTTGGGGCGCGCCGGAGGTGTCTTTCAGAAAACGTTCCGGACAAAGGGTAACCCGCGCTCCGGCCGCCGGAAGGCCGCTGCCATCGTATACGGCGCGCCCGGAGATCTTTGCTTCCCACTCCGTGCCTCCGCCGCCGAGGTTCGTACAGCGTAAGAGCAGCGCCGCGACGGACACGGCAAGAGCCGCGAGCATGGATCGCCGGAGCATCATGGCCGCTCCTTCTCTTTTCCGGGGAGGGCCGAAAGCGGAAAGAGCTGTACGTTGAACTGGTACACGGCGTCGGGGCGCTGATCAGCCTGCGCTAGGTCGAGGATTCTCTTCCGGAAGTTCCGGATTTCCTCCTGTATGCCGGCGAACGTTTTTTGAGAAACAGAAAAAGCGACGCCGGAGATATTGCGCTGTTCCTTCGGGAACCGGTCGAGCGCTTCATGGGCCAGGCGCATGGTCTGCAGGGCCTGGTTGGTGATGGCGATCGAACCGCCCAGCGGAGCGGCGCTCACCGCCGCGGTGGTTTTTGTATAGATGCCGTCGCCGCCTTTTTTTATAAGGCCGAGTCTCGTCAGCAGCGCGATCGTTTTTTCCGCTTCACGCGGCGTAATAGAGGGCTTCACTTTTTTTGCGAGCGCCGCGTAATCGCCTTTGAACGGAAAGTACGAAAGCACCTCCCGGACCGCCACATAGTACCATTTGTTATAATACTCGTATTGCGAGGGGTCGAGCGTGGCTGCTTTCGATTCCCTGAATTTCGTCATCTGCTCGAAATAACGGCGTTTTCCGGCGTGCGTTTTCGCCTGATCGAAGCGCACGAGAAGATCGAAATAGCCGGCTTCCCTTTTGTTGAGTTTGAGGAATTCGATAAAACCGGCTGTCATCGAAGCTGAAAGATTGATGAGCCCCTTGAGAATTTGCGTAAAATGACCGGCCGATTTGAATCCCACGCGCCCGGCGATGTAGCGATAGGTGAATTGCGGGTCGAGCGACTTGTGCAATTCATAATAGTCTTTGAGGTACCGGCGGAAATCGGAGTATTCGAAAATGCAGAGGGAATCCATACCTTTGCTTTCTGAATCAGGCAGCTCTCGGGCATTGTTTTTAATAATCCCGGCGAAACCGTGTTATGGTATACAATATAAGGGTATTTTATGAAAAAAGCAAATGAATTTTCATAATATATGTTTATTATAATTAAACAAAATATATTAAAAAATCTTGTAAATTTATACATAATATACCGATAATATGAGTGAAATTAAATTGATTTTATGATTCTAAGCGTTTATTGGATAATATGTTAAAATGATGTAATATGGAAAAATAATAAACTTACATGATATGCATAAAAACATGCGGATACATACTACAAAGGTCTTGCCTGACCTGGGACGGTCCTTATGTTTCTGATAGAATTCCAAGGACCCGGTGCTTTGCCGCAATGGCATCCGCAAGCCGGTCAAGCGCTGCGAAATCCTTTTCTCTGGGATATCCTTTGCACATCACCGGTTCCAGCACCTCGACCTTCAGGTTGGGGATGGCGGAGGCGACCATCTCCACCGTTTTGCCGGCCCAGCCGTAGGATCCGATGATCGAGGCGAACTTCGCCTTGGGACGGAGCGCGTTGGCCAGTCCTGCGGCATAGGCCACAACCGGGTGCGGGCCCACGTGCACCGTGGGCGTGCCGATGACGATGGTGGCTGCGTCAACGAGCGTTATGGCGAGTTTCCCGATGTCGGTTACGCTCAGGTCGAACTGGTGCACCGTTATTTTCCTTTCAATCAATGCCGCGACGAGGTGCTCCACCATGGCCCGGGTGCTGCCGTGCATGGAAATGTAGGGGATGACCACGGAATTTTTCGGCGTGTCCGCGATCCACTCCTTGTAGGCCGCTATGATGAACTTCGGGTCGCGGTGGACCGGGCCGTGGCTCGGCGCGATCACGGCGATGTCGCGCTTTTCGATTTCCGCAATGTTGTTCCGTATGGCAGGCCGGAACGGCATCATGATCTCCGCAAAGTACCGCTTGGCCGCCTCGTAGACGCGCGCTTTATCGTCCGAATAGGTGTCCGAGACCGCAAGGTGCGAGCCGAAGAAGTCGCAGGAGAAAAGGAGGCGCTCCTCCTTGAGGTACGTGCACATGGTCTCGGGCCAGTGGACCCAGGGTGTGTAAATAAACTCCAGCGTTTTGCCGCCCAGGGGGAGCACGGCGCCGTTCTCCATGGCGCAGATCCGTTTTTCGTCGATGCAGAGGTGATCCACGAGCATTCCCTGGCATTTTTTCGAGCAGACGACGACCGCGTCCGGATATTTCGCGAGCACCGCCGGGATCGCGCCGGAGTGGTCCTGCTCGGCGTGGTGAACGACGAGATAATCGACCCGCTTGACCTCTTCCAGCTGTTTCAGTATCTTGTCCGGCATTGCCGCGTCCACCGTATCAAGGAGTGCGGTCTTTTCGCCGCCCTTGATCAGGTAGGCGTTGTAGCTTGTGCCGTCCGGGAGTGGGATGAGCGAATCGAAGAGGCGGCGGTCCCAGTCGTTGACCCCCATTTTCCAGACGTCCGGTGCGATCTGCGGGAAGTTCATGAAAGTTCTCCTTTTTGTTGATTTATCGTTATGAAACGGTTATCGCGTTCACCGGGCACTCTTTTGCCGCAAAGCGGCACCGCTCATCCTGGTCTGCCGGCACGACATCAACGATCACTTTTGCGAACCCGTCGGTGTCAATGGCGAACACGGCCGGACAGTCCGCCACGCAGAGCTGGCAGCCGATGCAGCTGTTTTTGTCCACGCTGGCTTTCATGGTCAAGCTCCTTTGAAAAACCGGTCAATAAGCCCCTGTAAAATTATTTCATTGGCATTGAATCGCGCGATATTTTTTATAGAAGCCGCATCTCCGCAAGGAAACGTTGCGTGGCAGAAATTCCGGGTTGTTCCGTTAAACCCCCGGCGACGTTTTCAGGGTGACGTTTTTTTTCTCAACGGCCTGCGGGCGATTTTTTTAAGAGGCGCGGCCGGCCGGGGCGGCGGGATGATGAAACTTGCCGCGGAATCCCACTTGTCAGTTGATTTCCGGTAGATGACGCCCTGAAGGGCGCGGACATAGAAATCCCCGGTTTTTCCGACCGACGTGTCAGGCACGTCGTCGGCGCTCCACCACTTTGGCTGCAGGCACGGATTGAGCGTGTCGCGGTAACAGAGTATCGCCGGCGGCGGAAAACACTCCTTTGAACTGAAGCACGCCGACAGGTCCCGTATCGGCCTGAGCGCGATGCCGTAAAACGCGCCTGACTGCACCAGTTCCGTTATGTTAACAAGGACCATCTGGGCGGAATACGTACTGTCAAGCGGCAGCGCCGCGATAGGCATATCGTCGTACTTTACGTCAGCGGGCACGACGCCGTTTTCCGGGGCAATGATTTTTTTCATGAGCGCATGGATGCCGCATAAACCGGGTTTCTGGACTGACGTTATATACAACGCGAGCATTGCCGAATTGATGCCGCGGTAGTGGATGCTCGCTGATTTGAAGACCATCCAGCCTGCCGCCTGCCGCGCCTGATCGACCAGCAGTTCTTTTTGGTCGCCGGCACTGCTGTCAGGGGAGACGGTGCCGTCTTTGAGGGGGAAAAGGGGGGTTATGACGTTCTGGGACATGACCGCTGTTTCCGTCATCAAAAGCAGACCAAGAGAAAAAACGGCGCTTCGTGTCTTCAAGGTTCCTCCTTTGGCGCACAGGCTGCCGTTACCGTAAAATGTTAAAATAATATCCCTCAACAGGAAAACGGATAAGGGTTTGGCGGACTACCATCCAGCAGCATACCAAGGGCCGATTGGTTCACCTCGAATATAAATGTGAAAAAAATCACAATAATAATGCATTATATTGGATTTTAAGTGGTATATTTTTAAATATTGACATTTTATGTTAAATAACATATATTTATTTGTGAAATAAAACACAACAATATGAGCAAACAAATCCCTCAACCAGCGATCATAAGGCTTTGTTCAATTTGCCAACTTCTTTCCTGCCTGGAAAAAGAGGGGGTAACAAGGGTCTCTTCAGCGGAACTGGAAGAGAAAACAGGGGTGCCGTCGCACACGATCAGGAAAGATATCAGTTTTATCGGAGAAGCCGGGAGCACCAGGAGAGGATACGAAGTGGTAACGCTGAAACAGCGCATCCTGAACAGTCTCGGGATTGACCGGGAAAGAAAGGCATGCATTGTAGGCCTTGGACGAATCGGGTCGTCAATCATGCAATGGCCTCTTTTTACCGGGGGGGAGTTCAGGATTGTCGCGGGATTCGACTCCGATATCAACAAGGTGGAAACGATAAAGACCGCCATAAGCGTTTTCCCGTCGCATGAAATCCCCGAGGTGGTCAAGCGCATGGGCATTGAACTGGGGATTATCGCCGTTCCTCCGGGCCGTGCCCAGGAAGTCGCTGACCGGCTCATGGAAGCGGGAGTGAAAGGCATCGTGAATTTTGCGCCGACGATCATCGCGTCAAGGGATAACGGCTGCGTGGTCAGGAACATGGACATCGGAGGAGAGCTGAGGATCATTTCCGCCATAACAGGCATGAGAAAACCATAACCATCAACAAAGGAGTTGTCATGGCAAGAGCATATAATTTTGCCGCAGGTCCCTCGATGCTGCCGGAGGAGGTGCTCAGGAAGGCGGCAGCCGAGATGCTTGAGTATCCCGGCACCGGACAGTCGGTCATGGAGATGAGCCACCGCTCGCCGGAATTTCAGGCGATCATAGAAGGCGCGGAAGCGACGCTTCGCGAGATCATGAACATCCCGGCGAACTACAAGGTGCTGTTCCTGCAGGGCGGGGGGTCCACCCAGTTCGCCATGGTGCCTCTCAACCTCTTCGGCATCGCGCCAAAGGCCGATTTCGTGAACACCGGAACGTGGTCGAAAAAGGCGATCGCCGAGGCCAGGCGTTACGGAACGGCGAGGGTCGTTGCCACCTCCGAGGACAGGAAATTCAGCTATATCCCGAAACTTGACAAGTCTAT
The DNA here is from genome assembly GCA_016926315.1 of Chitinispirillaceae bacterium. The sequence continues at coordinate 6,004 of JAFGOU010000201.1, read as the reverse complement.
GTTTGACGCATCTGCCGCGTACGTGCACATTACGACCAACAACACAATCGAAGGGACGCGCTATCGCACACTGCCCGATACCGGTACGGTGCCGCTCGTCGCGGACATGTCGTCAAACATCCTGAGTGAAGTATACGACATTACGAAGTTCGGCCTTGTCTATGCAGGCGCCCAGAAAAACATAGCGCCGGCGGGCGTCACGATAGTCATCATACGCGAAGACCTGTTGGGAAAGGCCCTTCCCATAACGCCGACCATGCTCAATTACAAGGTGCACGCCGACGAGAAGTCGCTTTTCAACACGCCGCCGTGCTACTGCATTTACATAGCAAAGCTTGTGTTCGAGCTGATCAGGAAACAGGGCGGGGTCCCGGCAATGCAGAAGGTGAACGAGCGGAAGGCGGCCATGCTTTACGATTTCCTTGACAATTCGAAGATGTTCAAGGGGACCGTCGTGCCGGAAGACCGGTCGCTCATGAATATCCCGTTTACCTCGCCAAGCGAGGAGACGGACAAGCTTTTTATCAAAGAAGCGACGGCCGCCGGGTTCGTAAACCTGAAAGGCCACCGGTCCGTGGGCGGCATGCGTGCGAGCATCTACAACGCCATGCCCGTGGAGGGAGTGGAAAAACTCGTTGATTTCATGAATAAATTTGAAGCGAAAAACAAAAAATAAGGAGTGTGCAGCATGTACAAGATTCAGACCCTGAACAAAATTTCCACTGTAGGACTTGACGTCTTTGCGCGGGATGCATACGAGGTGGCGTCCGAGATATTGAATCCCGATGCGGTGCTCGTCCGGAGCGCGAACATGCTCGCCATGGAGATTCCCGCGTCGGTCAAGGCGATCGCCCGCGCCGGAGCCGGCGTGAACAATATTCCGGTTCCCGCATGCTCCGAACGGGGCATCGTCGTATTCAACACGCCGGGCGCCAATGCCAACGGCGTCAAGGAGCTGGTCATTGCCGGTCTCCTGCTCTGCTCGCGCCGGATAATTCCGGGGATCATCTGGGCCAGAGGGCTTGTCGGCAAGGGCGACGAGGTGCCCAAGCTCATTGAAAAAGGAAAATCCGATTTCGTGGGCCCTGAGATCAAAGGGAAAAGGCTCGGCGTCATCGGTCTCGGCGCCATCGGCGTCATGGTGGCGAACGACGCGGTGGAGCTTGGGATGAAGGTGACGGGGTTCGACCCGTTTATTTCCGTTGAGGCGGCGTGGGGTCTGTCCCGCAACGTCAAGCGGGCGCGCGGTCTTGAAAGCCTTCTGGCCGAGTCCGACTATGTCACCCTGCACGTGCCGCTCAACGATCAGACCAGGGGCATGATCAACAAGGAGCGGATCGCCATCATGAAGAAGGGAACGCGTCTGCTTAATTTCGCGCGCGGCGGTCTTGTCAACAACGCGGACCTGCGCGAGGCGATGAATGAAGGGACAATCGCGGCGTATGTCACCGACTTTCCTGACGAAGAGATGCTGAAAGCCGACAAGGTCGTCGCTTTCCCGCACCTCGGCGCGTCCACGCCGGAAGCCGAGGACAACTGCGCGGTGATGGCGGTGAACCAGCTTCGCGATTTCCTGGAGAACGGCAACATCAGGAACGCGGTCAATTATCCGGATTGCGACATGGGGCCTGCCCCGGCGGGAGGGACCCGCATTATCCTTGCCAACAAGAATGTCCCTGCCATGGTCGGCCAGATTACGACGGTTCTTGCGTCCGAAAGGATCAACATTTCGGACATGATCAACAAGCACAGGGGCGATCTGGCTTACAATATCATCGATATCGACGGCAAGGTCGGTGACGCGGTCATCAAGAAGCTGAAAGGGATCCAGGGAGTGATAATGGTCAGGGCAATTGTATAAATATCTTTGGCTAAAGGCTCCGCAGAAGCGGAGCCTTTGCGGAGGGTGGCGGGTGCATGCCTGCCGAAGCCTCGGCGCAGGCAGGGGCAGGGTCTTTGCAGATTTTGAACATCCGTTACCCGCACCCTCAAGTATTTTACCGTTCAAAGAAAAACCCTGGCAACATGCAGGAAAGGCCTCCCTAAGGGGATTCTCCGATGAATCTTGACAACGCGATACGCACGGTGAAGGATTTCCCCAAGCCCGGCATTCTTTTTTACGACGTGACAAGCATTTTCGCGGATCCCTCCGCCTACCGGTACGTCGTTGACCGGATGCTCGAAACGTACCGGAACGAAAAAATCGACGGCGTCATCGCCATCGAAAGCCGCGGGTTCCTCCTGGGTTCCTGCTTCGCCCTGGAGCGGAAACTGCCGCTCGTGCTCGCGCGAAAAAAAGGGAAACTGCCCGGGAAGACCGTTTCCGAAAGTTATGCCCTTGAATACGGCACCGCCACGCTTGAGATCCACTGCGCCGACCTGCCTGCCGGAAAGCGGTGGCTCATCATCGACGACCTTATCGCGACCGGCGGTACGCTCGATGCGGTCGCGAAGATGGTCGAGCGCCGGGGATCGACGGTCGCCGGCATCTTCGGCGTCATCGGCCTGCCGTTCCTTAATTATAAAGCAAAGATAGGCAAGTATAATCCCAGAACCCTCATTGATTACAAAGGTGAATAGAAATATCAGGAAATATTCCGGTTGGCCGAGCCCAGTCACCCCTAAAGGAAAACCCCAAACTCCAATTTTCAATTTCTCAAGGTTGGAACTTGGAATTTGGAAATTAAACCGGGGGGACTGTCCAGCCGCTGCTGTTATAAAATCAAAATGAAAACACTAACAATAAAAGACGTCCTTTCGTTGCCTTCTGGGGGAGAAGATGTGCGGATAAACGGCTGGGTGCGGACACGGCGGGACACAAAGGAATTCTCATTCATCGAGGTCAATGACGGCTCCTGCCTCGCCAGCGCGCAGGTCATTGCTCTGCCTTCACTTTCGAATTATTCAACGGAGATCCTGCGGCTGACGACCGGTTCCAGCATAACCGTTTCAGGCACGGTCGTGGATTCGCCGGGAAAGGGGCAGAAGTATGAGGTCCGTGCGAAGAATATCGCCGTGCATGGTTTTGCACCGTCCGATTACCCGCTCCAGAAAAAAAGGCACAGCTTCGAATATCTGCGGGAAATAGCGCACCTGAGGCCGCGGACAAACGCGCTCGGCGCTATGGGCCGTTTGCGCAGTGAAATCAGTTTTGCCATCCACCGTTTTTTTCACGAGAGGGGGTTTTACTGCGTCCATACGCCGATCATCACGGCGAGCGACTGCGAAGGCGCGGGCGCCATGTTCCGCGTGTCCGCGCTTGACCCTGAAAAACCGCCGCGGAACAGCGATGGGAACGTAGACTTTACAAAAGATTTTTTTGGAAAGCCGGCGGGCCTGACGGTGAGCGGGCAGCTTGAGGCCGAAATATACGCGCTCGCCCTCGGCAGGGTGTACACCTTCGGTCCCACGTTCAGGGCGGAAAATTCCAACACGCCGCGCCACCTTGCGGAGTTCTGGATGGTGGAACCGGAGATGGCGTTCTGCAGGCTTGACGGGGACATGGATCTGGCGGAGGAGTTCGTCAGGTACCTCGCCGCCTATGCGCTGAAAGAGTGCCGCGAGGACCTGGGACTTTTCAATGAGCGGATAGACACCGGCCTCCTTGAACGGCTCGAACGCATCGCTGCGAGCTCGTTCGAGCGGATTTCCTATTCTGAAGCCATAACGGTGCTGGAAAAGAGTAACGCATCGTTCGAGTTCCCCGTCACCTGGGGGAGCGATATACAGTCGGAACACGAACGCTATCTGACCGAAACCGTATTCCGGAAGCCGGTCATAGTGCACGATTATCCGAAAGACATCAAGGCGTTTTACATGAGAGCGAACGACGACGGAAAGACCGTACGCGCCATGGACGTGCTGGTCCCGCGTATCGGCGAGATCGTGGGCGGAAGCGAGCGCGAGGAGCGGCACGACGCGCTCTCGGCGCGCCTGAAAGCGCTGGGGCTTGACGAGAAGAACTACTGGTGGTACCTCGATCTGCGGAAATACGGCAGCGCGCCGCACGCCGGTTTCGGCCTCGGGTTCGAGCGGCTCATGCTGCTCCTCACCGGCATGCAGAACATCCGCGACGTGATGCCGTTCCCGCGGTATCCGGGCAGCGCGGAGTTTTAGAACTCCTTGAGGGTCGTTATCAACGAAACGCCGAACCGTAGCGCCCGGTTGAAGAGGTCGAGATCCATCGACGGCCTGTCCGTGTTCTCATACAGGTCCGTAAACCCGTAGTAGTAGCTGCCCCAGATTGACATTGCAAAATGTCTTCCGAGGGGCAGTTCGTATCCTGCCGTTCCGCTTATCCCGAAATCGGTCTTGGCGGTCAAGCTGTCTATATTGAAGATGAGGACCGGAAAATTGCCTGTATCATTCAGCGTGTAGGAGTGGTCGATGAGAAACCCCAGTTCAGGCCCTCCGGACAGATAGATGCTGCCGGGGATCAGGAGCGGAATGATGAATTTTACCTGCAGGGGAAACTGAAGGTGCCGGTACCTGAAATCCAGGCCTCCGTCGATCATTCCGAACAAAGGAACGGTTGCATTGCCCTTTAATAAACCGCCCCGGTCCTCGAGTTGCATGCCGATGGTAAGGCCGATCGTTTCCCTGAAATCGACTTCGGCAGCTGCGCCGAAGAGCACCAGTCCGCGCGCTTCCTGGTCCGTTACCGTGATACCCGTTGAATCGCCGACCGCGTATTTCATGGTTGAAAACATCCCGCCGATCGACGAATGGATGCGGAAACCGGCAAACGACGAGGATGCGAGGGCAAGAACGACGGGAATCATTGTGTAGGGTTTCATGGTGCCTCCTTGGACATAAAATAACAAAATACGCGATGGACTGCGAAGAGGAAAAATGGTGTAAATATTTTCCTGAAGATTTCCGTAATTCCTATGGACCGGCAGGGTTTAAGTCGGATCCGGCCGGTGGTTTTATGGAAAACCGGAATTCAGAAAAGGGGGTATGTGCAGACTGAACATACTATCTATGCAGTAAAAGTCCGGAGAGTATGAGCGCACCAGACACCCTTTTAAAAGAGGGTGAAAAGTAATCCGATCAATTACGGCACCGCCGTGCCAATAGTGCGGCGGTAAGCTTCCTTGATGGGTAAGGCCGCGTAAAGAGAACCACTACGCGGCCTTTTTAATACAGTTCACTTTTCTGCGCGAGAAAGTGAGGGAATGTTACAGGGGAGAGGAAATTTTTAAAAAAGTGGCGCGTGACGATCAGTGTTAAAAAGTAAAAAAGTCTTATTTCCGGTTCCCGCCAAGTTCGTCAAAATCGGCGAGATCTTTGGGCCGTCCGGATGCTTTTTTGTTTATAAGAAGGTCCGCAAAAGACAGGTAGTTCACCGATACCGTTCCGTATTTTCCGGAAATGCGGTGGCCCCAAACTTCATCGAAGGACAAGCCGCTGATGTTGTTTATTAATTCCAGACGGACCGGTGGAATACCCATGCGGATGATACTGCCCGGGTCCGAAAACTCTTTTGCTTGATCTGCGGTAGTATCAAGGCCGAATTTCTTCAGGGCATTGCGGATGCGAACGATGTTCTTTTCCGTTGCCCGAAAGAAGAGGTCCATGTCATTGGTTGCGCGTACATAGCCATGAAATGCAACCGCGTAGCCGCCGACAATGACGTATTCAGCGTTCTCTTCTTTTAGAAATCTCAAGAACTCTTCGAAGTCTTGGTGGATATTCATGGTGCCGCACCTTTGTCATTTCGCGCCGCAGGTCTTCAACAAGGGAAACGCGGTCATTCCCGGTCAGGTTTTTGGTGAAATCTATCCCTTTTCCATTCCGGTCTGATTTTTCGACCGTGAGGATTTTTTCTATTCTCATTTCGGGCCCTCCTGAATTAAAATACGGGTCTATGGATTAAAATAAGTTTTCACCGGCTTTTAAGGCATTTAATAAAAAGGGCTCTTCCGGGAAAATGGTGGCTGACGCACTGAATCTATTTTGCAGGGCATGAACGACAAAGCCCTGTACGCTAAAATTCTCGGTG
>JAFGOU010000200.1 GCA_016926315.1 Chitinispirillaceae bacterium | reverse complement strand
CCCGTCAGCTCTTTTTGGATTTGTAATAATGGTAATAGTACTTATAATAGCCGTACGACGAGTATCGGTGCGCGAGGTCGATGTCATTGAACACCGTTCCCAGTATGCGGACACCGACTTTCCGCAGGGAGTTGAGCGCCCAGAGCGCGATATCGCGGTCGGTATGGTGCGATTTGATGACCAGGAGCACGCCGTCCATTTTCGTGCCAAGGAGTGTCGAATCGGTAACGGCCACGACGGGCGGGGTGTCGAAAAAAATCACGTCGTAATGGGAGCGGAAATAATCGATGCATTTTTCCATTTTATAAGAGCCCAGGAGCTCGGCCGGGTTGGGCGAAAAAACGCCCGCCGGGATCAGGAAAAGATTGTCCTTGGGTGTTTTCCTGATGATTCGTTCAAACTCCGGGTTGTCTCCCATGAAAAGGTCGCTGAACCCCGGTTCCCGCTTATCACCAAAGATATGATGCAGCACCGGCCTGCGCAAGTCGGTATCGATCAGGAGCGTCTTTTTTCCCATCTGCGCGTACGCCATGGCAAGGTTCGATGCGGTCAGCGATTTGCCTTCTCCCGGTCCTGTGGACGTCAGCAGTATGGTCTGGAGCGATTTGTCGGGGCTGACAAACGTGAGGTTGGTGCGCAGCGAACGGTACGATTCGGTGATGACTGAATCGTCGCCTTCAAAGGAGAACAGCTGATGGGGATCCCTGGAAACCGGAGCGCCTTTCCGGTTTTTCCTGCCGTTGTTGCCGTTTTTCCGCACGATATGCGGGATGGTGCCGAGCACCGGCAGGCCTAAAAATTTTTCAATGTCGTCGGTGGACTTGAGCGTGGTATCGTTGAACTCGATGAAAAAGGCGAGACCGATCCCGAGGCCCAGACCGATCAAAAGCCCCAGGAGGTAAAAGCGGTTTTCGTTTTTCGGTATCGGATTGGCCGGCATGGTCGCAATGTCCACGACATTGACGCCTGCGCCGCGGGAGGCGCCCCTGATGCGTTCCTCTTCGGCCTTCTCAAGCAGGATGTTGTAGGTGTTTTCATACACTTCCTTCGAACGCTTGAGCCTGAGCAGTTCGAGCGATTCGGAAAGGATGTTCGGGTTTCCTTTTTTATACAGGGCGATCGCTTTCCGGTAGGATTCAAGACGCTGCTTGAAGAGATCGAGTTCTCCCTCCTTGGTGATGACCGATTTGCGCAACTCCTGCCACTGCCGCAGCGTGGAGGGGTCGACCGTTTTGATGCTGGTTGAGGCCTGTTTGTAGGCAAGAAGCTGGGTTTCGACCTCCTGGATCTCCCGGTCGATGGTTGACGCGCCGGAAAGCCGTATGCCGAGCCCCTCGAGCCGCACCTTTTCCTTTTCGAGGTCGCGCAATTTGGCACGCAGACGGAGGAACTCGGGCGACTGCTGGGAGGCGGCCGGCGCGATTTTGTTCTCGAGCAGCGAGAGCTGCTTTTTTTCAGCGTCAAGGTCCGCTTCCTTGAGGCCGAGCTGGGCGAGGCTCGTGCCGTAGGCGTCCTGAAGGGTTTTTAGTTCGGGGGTCGTGCCTTCGTGCACCTGGCCGGTTTTATCGCTGTACGTGCGATACTCCTGTTCGGCGGCCTCGAGATTTTTCCTGATGATCTGCAGCTGGTTCTGGATCTCGGCCATGGCCCGTCTCGACTCCTCGCTCGTCACCTCCTGGCAGCGGCGTTTGAAGATCTCCGTGCCGACCGAGGCCATGAGATACGCGAGTTCCCTGCTTTTACTGCGCGCATGAAACTGGAAAAACGAGGTGAAACTTGTTTTCTTCAGGGCGAGCGAGGTCTGCAGATATTGGAGCGCGTTATCGCGGGAAAATTTCGGAAAGCTGGAGGTAAAAACGTCGATACCGATGCTGTCGAGCACCATCTCCACAAAGGAGCGGCTGCGGAGTATGCCTTCATAGAATGAAAGCGACGGGACGGAACCCTGGGCGGCCATCGGGGTAAGGGTGGTGTTTCTTTCCTCGATGACGAGGGTCGAATAGGATTCATACGTTTCCTCAAGCCGATAGACGTAAAAAAAGGTGGACGCCAGGACAGAAAAAAACGTCAGGCCGATGAGCCAGCGGCGTCGGGAAAGGATGGAAAGATAGTCCTTGACCGTGGCGCCCTGCATGGGTTTTTCAAATGATTTTATCGGTGACATGTTATTTGAACACTCCGGCAAATGCCTGGATTGCCACAATGACGAGCAGCGTGTTGTTGAGAAGGGTCAGCATCGTTTTCCCGTCGAACCATTTGGTGTACACGATGACGATATCGCCTTCGGAGACCACCGGTATTTCATCCATTTTCCCTTTATCGATATAGGCCTGGAGGTCGATAACCTCCTCCATCGTTTTTCCGCTCTGCTGGGAAAGCCTGCGTACCCGCGTAAGGTCGGCTTTTTCCGCGGGACCGCCGGCGAGATAGACGATTTCAAACAGGTTTGTTTTTTCTTCAAGCGTGAAGAGTCCGGGCTTCTGCACCGCGCCGATCATCTTGACCTTCCGGGTCTTCTGCATTGCCGGTACGATCACGACGTCGCCCGCATCGAGAATCGGCAGGTGTTCGAGGTCCCCTTCCACAAGAAATTTCTTGAGATTGCACACCTCCGAGGCCGGCTGCCGTGTTTTGTGGATGATCTTGACCTGTTCGATATCCGCGCTTTCCTGCAGCACGCCCCCGGCGCCGTGAATGATTTCCTGAATCGTCGCCCCCTGGTAGACGACGACGGGGCCCGGTTTGGCGACCTGGCCGAGGACGGTCACGGAAATTTCGGGTTTCTGGACGACGCTTATGAGCACGAGCGGGTTGTCGATATTGCGTGCAAGCCGCAGCGTCAGGTCGTTCATCAGTTCGGAGGTCGTGTTGTTGACGATGACCACATCCGCCAGCAGGGGGTAATCGATGGTGCCGTTCTGGTGCACGACGAACCGTCCGGAGAACGCCGTCTGTCCGACGACCTGGATGTCGAGCACGTCGCCGGTCTTAATCACGGCGGCCGGCACGGAAACCGTCATGGTCAGCAGCAACGAAAGAAGCGCATTTTTACCGTTCATAGGGTGTTCCGTATCCTCCTGACCTCACCCCACCTCCCGGCCGATACATCGGCCGGGAGGTGGGGTGAGGTCACGTTGCCGGCGTGAATACGAAGGGGTACGTAACGGTCACGTCGCCTTCGGGTATCGATTCAAACCGCCACATGCGGATTTTTCTCGTTATCTCCTGTTCAAGATCGGCACTTCCGGTAGAGTTTTCAAGGATCGATACGGTGCTCACGCCGCCGGACGCGGTAATGGTGAACCGCACCGTGACTTTGCCAGCAAGCGACGGGTCGCGTTTCAGGTATTTTTCGTAGCTCATGCGTATGCTTGCCTTATGCGAAGCAACCACGGCATTAATGGCGTTGTTGTCGCGTTTGACGTTCGATGACGCCGCGCCCTCGATCGATTCGGGCTTTTGAATGACGAACTCGCCCCTCTTGGCGAGATCGACGCTGCGCGCCGTTCCTACGCTCGCGATGAGGTCGTCAATCTCCTCCTTGTGCTGTACCGCGACATCCTTGCTTTTTACCAGTTTTTTCTGCAGTATCTCCTCGTTGTCCGCCTGCCGCAGGCCCGACATTTTTGCGAGCGCGTCGTCGAGGTTCTGTGTCGATTCCTTGCGGGTACCCATGGCGCCGAGCACGTCGACCACCGCCGGCCCCTTGGCGGTCGCGCCCACACCGGTCAGCATGCCGAGCACGCCGACCGAACGCATCCGCTGTTCGACGCGTGCGGCGCGCACGGCGACGCTCTTACGGGCCTTCTCCCGCTGGGCTGCGGAGATCTTGGGCGCGCCTTCGCCGGGTTTGGGCTCGACTTTTTTCTCCACGACGGGCTTCGGTTCGATTTTCTGCGCCTGTTTTTCCGCCATTTTCTTCTGTGCATCCGTTTTTGGAATCGGTTTTTCGATGATCAGCCTGGCGAAACGGTCGGGCACCTTTTCGATATCGACGATATGGGGCGGCGGCACCTTTATCCGGTAGGCGTAATAGATAATGCCGATATGCAGCAGCGCGGAAAAAGTCACGAGGAAAAAAAATCGCGGGTCAACGGATTGAAACATCGAACCCCGGACCTGGCGTATAAGCGCCGGGGACGCGGCCATGGAGATACTGCCGCCGCTGAACGAGCCGCTTTCCGTCTCAAAACTCACGGAGATCCTTCTTTCTGGCGGACGGCGAGGGAGAAATTGTTGTATCCCTGCTGGCCGCAGGTATACATGATCTTTTTAAGGAGCCGGAAGCGGATCCGTTTGTCGCCCTGAATGATCACATTGCCTTTGAACGACATGGTGGTTGAGTATTGGCTGATTTTTTGCGTGGCCGACCGGCGAAAATCCAACCACCGTGACAGACCGGGTATGACGAGATCGTCGGACGAAAGCGCCGACGGCACATCGGCGACGATTTTATCTTCGCAGAGGATGTGCTTGTTGTTGACCTTGATGGTGAGCATGAGATCGGGATGTTTTTTTGCCGTTGATTCGGGTATGATGAGGTCGGCGGTGTCGGTAATGATTTGATTTTCGGTGGAAAAACTTTTAAGCATGAAAAAGCACAGTACGGTCATGATGTCGATGAGCGACGTGATCTGGGGCCTGACCGCCTTGAGGTGCCGGTTGCCGCGCGCCTTTTTCGGTCTGATCGATGATTTTGACGCGGGGAAGCTCATAACTCCTCGATGGAATTCACGACCCTGAATACGCGGTCAAGGTTGGTATTGTGCAGCATGTTCAGGATGAATCCCTGCGGCGACACGAACACCAAGTCGCGGTGTTCGTTTTCGAGCAGGCGCCAGCAGTAGACGAACGCTCCAAGACCGTGGCTGTCTATGAAGGTGGTGCGGGACAGATCGACCGCAATTGTTTTGGCGGTTGTTTTCCGCATTTTTTCCAGCCGTACGGCGATTTTTCCGACATTTTCTCCGGTGAGCTCGCCCGTGATCTCGAGCACCGGCCTTCCTTTGTGCTTTTTGGTATGGATTTTAAAGCTCATCCGATATCCCCCGATAGACCGATATCCGGGAATTGCGATTCCCTGCAGATATCCATGAATTTGATGATGTCGTCATACAGTACCTCGCCTTCGAACACCAGTACCACGCTCTTCTGAGACGGGTACTGAAATTTGATGGCTTTGAGCAGTGCGCGCAACTGGGTGAACTGATAGTCACCCTGCTGTTTGGGTATCATGTCGAGTTTTCGTCCGGTACCCACGATCTGGAAACCGGTCTGGGTGACCACGATGGAAATATCGAGATCCTTGGTTTCACTGTCCTCGCTGTCTTCGCCGGGAGCGGTCGCCGGCGGAAGGGAGAACTCAACCACCGCGATCTGGGTAAAGATGGCCATGGAAACGAGGAACGGGATAAGGATCATGAAAAAGTTCATCATGGGCGTGACGTCGAGTTCCGTAATCTCAACGCCCCTGCCCGTTCCCTTTGACACCCGTTTACCGACGGGGTAGGCCCTTTTCATCGGCTTATAACCGGGATCAACGGCCTTTTCCGGTTTGTCGAATTCAATGCCGTCGGAATCCATGGTCATGTTCTTCTCTGCGAATAGAGGAAGTTAAGCAGGCGCACCGAACATTCGTCGATCTCCTCGATAAGGGTATTCGCCTTTGCGCCGAGGACCGAAAACATGATCATACACGGGATTGCCACAATGAGACCCATGGCCGTGGTGTTCATGGCGATCGCGATGCCTTTCGACAGCACGAGCGCCTTCTGCGACGGGTCGGCTGAATTGAGGGCGGAGAAAGCCTGCTGAAGACCGAAAATGGTGCCCAACAGACCGAGCAGCGTGGCAACGTTGGAAAAGAGAGACAGATAGTGCGTCCGCTGCTGGATGCGGGGTAGTTCGCGCAAGGCCACTTCGTCTACCGCGTTTTGTATCTCCTGGTCCGGCTCATTCTGTTGAAAGTGCCAGATCGCAGACTCAAGAATCACGGAAAGCGGGCTTTTCGTTTTTGTGCAGAGTTTCCGCGCATGCTCCACTTCACCATTGCGAACAAGCCGTACGATCTGTGTCATAAGCGCCTTCGCATTGATCCTGCAATGAATATAATAATAGAAAAGGCGTTCAATCATTATTGCCAGGGCGAAGGCAGATACACCGGCGATCGGCCACATCCACTGGCCGCCGTCCTGAAACCATTTTGCAAACTCGGTCGACATAGAGAACACCCTCCTGAAAAGCAGTGCTGGTTGCCGGTTTTCCCGTCCGGATCTGTCCGGGAAGTTTTGATCCAAGATGCATGCCGGACGCCAAACCTTGTTTTCTCAGAACTCATTGACAATTAAGGCATTACTAAGTGTACCATTCATCCGGTGCGGCGTCAACAGCCCCGGGGTTGTCACTCAACCTGCGGAGAAAACGGAAGCGGTTCTCCCAGGGCGTCCCTGAATGAGTGGGTAAAAGACCTCTGCCGGAAATAGGTTTTTTCCTTTGGCAAAAAGATCATGACCTGCGGTTTTTCAACCTTGCCTTTGATCACCATACCCACGGTAAAGGTTATGGTGCCGGGCTGGTCGATACGGTAGCCTGCCTGCGCGACCGTGTCTGCGGCCGCCGCTTTTTTTCCCGCCTCGGGGGGTACGGCCCAAAGCGGGCACGAACACAGCGTCAAGGCCAGGAGCATACCTGCGCAGAGCATCGGATTCATTTCTTTGCGACCTCCCCTTCGAGATTGAAGTTTTTTATGAACGGGAATTGATAAACGTCCTGCCGAACCTCGTCGGCGGAAAGAGGGGGTTCTTTTCCCGGCGGCCGCGGTACGAATGTCTGGCGGGTGGCCGTCATTCGAAGCAGCGGATAGAGCGCGGCAGGCGCAGGGTTGCCGGAAGCGTGATGGATCGCCAGGACGTTTATACCGGTGCGCACTCGTTTGGTAATGGTCCATTCAGCCGGTTTTCCGGCGGATGGGTCTACATCCGGGGCGATGACCGTACCGTTCAGCAGGACGGTCGGCGTGCCCGAAGTGTAGAGCAGAAAGGTCGCTTCGTCCGGCTTTTCACTCACGGTAAACGACCGGCGGAAAAAATGCTCCCTTCCTGACCGGCTCCGGCCCGCCGTCCCTGGGGGAAAGGTGATCGGCACCGGAGTAACCGCGCCGAAACCCTGCACGTTCCTTGGTGAAGACGTTGCGGGAACCGCATCGAGCCATGCGCTGTCGCTGTACTCCGGCGTTGACCACCCCGGCAGGGTGTCAGGCGCACATTTCCACCCCGCGTGACCGGCAGCAACCGAATCCCTGGTATTTTCCTGTGGTTCACCATACTCTTCGGGAAAATTCTGAAACAGCCGGACATACGCGTGGGTAACGAAGGAGCCCCCGGTATATTTCTGGATGGCAAGCTTCAGGATGCTTTTATAGGTTTCGAACGCCTGTTCCTGGAACCGGAGGCCTATCTCTTCGAAACGGGCGCGGTACTCCTCCTCCTCCGCCTCTGAAACACCCTGCGGATACGGCGGGCGGGCGAACGATTCGATGCAGAGCAGATCCTGACACCTGCCGCTGATAAACAGGAGACGCGCGAGCCGTTCCCGCGCGAGGCGCACGCTCTCGTCTTCGATGGCATACGCCTCGGCGATTTGAAAAGTCTTGAGATAGCTGGCAACCGCCTGTTCATGGTAGCCTTCGGTCTGCTTGAGCAGTTTCGTCTTATAGACAAACCGTTCATAGTTGTCGAAATTCGACGGGATCGGCGCTTCAAGCACGATGGTAACCACGTCGGCATAGGTTTCGGCCACGGTAAACGATATTTTCGTTATGCTGGAACTCGCTTTCTTGAAAAAATCATTGTGTTCCTGGTAGGTGGTCCCGATTTCGAGGCATTTGAGAAACAGATCCGTTGCGCGCTCCTGGAAAGGCGCTATTTTCTGGAGCAGTTCAAGTTTCCTGGCGATGAGGGCAAAGCCGTCGAGATCCTTTTTTTTCTCGGCGCGGTTTGCGATATCGGCAAGAGCGATGTAATTCTCACCCGCGATATAGGGAAGATAGGTGAGCTTCTGGCGCGACAGCAGGATGTTTTTGTCCTCGTGTTTTTCCTTGAGCCCGAGTTTAACGTTCTGTTCGTGGTATTTGAGCGCTTTTTCCATGAAATACTTTTCGACCGCGCGGGCGATACCGAGTTCAAGCGCAAGACGTTTCTCGAGCGTCAGGTCCGAATCGCGCTGTTGCTTGAAGATTCCTACGGCGAAGTCCTCATACGCCAGGCCGATCTGGCATACCCCGCGGGTGGTCCATTCGAAGATGCCGAATTTGACGGCGCGCGAATAGGCGTCAATGGCCGCATCGAGCAGGTCCGATTTTTCAGAAAGCTGCTTTTTATAGGCGTTTTTGGGAAGGGTCAGCGCAATTGATTGCATCCGCGCATGAAGAATTTCACCGATCGTATACTGTGCCTTGGCCGCATAATTGGTGTTCATGGTACTCGGGTTTTTTATGCGGTTATAGGTGGTGACGGTATTTTTCAACTCCTGGAGTGCGGCGTCTTCCTTTTCCTGCATATAGAGGGCGATTCCGACCATGCATTGCGCCTGCACGACGCGGTCGGCATCGTTGCCGAACCGGGATGAAAAAAGCTGGTTTACACGCGTTACCGCCCCCCAGTTTTTCAGCGTGCCGTAGAGTTCGCCCGCGCGAAACAGGATATCGGCGGCGTCTTCATAATTCGGGAAGAGCTGGATCATTTTTTCGAAGGTGGCCGCGGCTTCAGCAAGCTTGTTCGCATTTTCAAAAGCGAACCCGGCATTATACATGGCCGTGAGCGCAACGTCTGAAGAGGGGTAGGCAGCTACCAGGCGAAGATACGATTCCGCCGCCAGATCCCATTTATGCATTTTTGCGTGCGCGATGCCGATCCTGAACATCGCTTTTGGGATAAGCTTTGATTCGGGGTACTTCTGCAGAAGCTGCTGGAGGGTGAGGACGACACGGGACCATTCGGCAAGTTTTTCGTAACAGAGTCCGGCGTTGAACAGCGAGACATCGGCGATTTTCGCTTCAGTGAACTCCATTGAGACGCGCTGATACTGCTCCGCGGCCTCCTTGAACCGGTTCTGGGATTCTTGCTGCTCCGCGCTGCGGAAAATCGATTCCGCAATCCGTTCGATCGCCTCGCCCCTGTTTGCGCCTTCGCTGTCAATGGCGCTGAGTTTACGGTACCAGTTCTGTGCGCTGTCGAACACCTTTTCCTCATAATACCCCTGGGCGATCATGCGCACCGCCTCAATTGCCGGGGGGGTGTTTGGAAAACGATCGAGCAACTGCCGATAGTGGTCCCTGCTTTTATCGAAGAGGCGGTTGTTGTAGTAAAGCGAGGCCTTGAT
>JAFGOU010000199.1 GCA_016926315.1 Chitinispirillaceae bacterium | reverse complement strand
TTACCGTCACCAGCGGCGAGGGGCTGACGGCGTTCGGCAGGGGGGAGGGTATCCAGGCGTTCGCCGTCGTATCGGCGCGGGGGAAATAAAAAGGGCGTTGCCGAAGGCAACGCCCGGAAGGCAGCGTGGCGCTCCAAAGCGTTATTTCTTGACTATTTCCAACAGTTCCACTTCGAAGACCAGCACGGCGTTCGGGCCGATGTCCGGACCGGCGCCGCGTTCGCCGTACGCAAGGCTCGGCGGGACGACCAGCTTGTATTTGGAGCCCACGTTCATGAGCTGCAGCGCTTCGGTCCATCCGGGAATGACGCCGCTGACCGGGAACTCGACCGGTTCGCCGCGTTTGATCGAGCTATCGAACTCCTTGCCGTCGAGGAGCGTGCCGCGATAGTGCACTTTCACCGCGTCGGTGGCTTTCGGTTTCGGCCCGGTGCCCTGTTTGATCACGGAATACTGCAGGCCGCTTGCGGTGGTGGTGACGCCGGCTTTGCTCTTGTTTTCGGCAAGGAAGCTGTCGCCGTTTTTCACGTTCTTCTCTCCGTCGTCCTTCATTTTCGCCATATGCTTCGTCTGCATTTCCATGTTGAATTCCTGTTTGAGCGCCATCATGGCAGAATCGGTGATCAGGTGTTCGCGCTCTTTCATGACGTCCTGTATACCCCAGAGCAGGGCGTTGTAGTCGATCTCGGTATACAGGCCCTTGAGCGATCCGCCGATATCGAGTCCGATCATGTAGCTGTATCGTTCGCTCGGGGTCTTGAGTCCCGGCTTGGTGGCGACGTCCTGTTTGGCAACACAGAAAAACTGCGTCAGGGCGATAAGGAGGATTGAGCAGACCACCGATTTCTTCATGGTGTTTTCCTTTGAAAAGAGTGAAGGCCGTGGCAGGGCCGGAATGTGTCGTCGGTGCCGGAGGCTTGTCTGATACGAAATAGATTTTTCTCACCGGGAGGGAAACGAAACCCCGGTAACCGCGGGCTGCGACGTACGTTTCGTGCTTCGGACAATGGATCCGGATCGCATGCAAGGTGAGAATATATATGGTATGGGTTGCGGAAACCAACAGTTCTTTTTCCCGGTGGGTACCGGGGTGCGGTTCACCCGGCAGCGTGCCTTGAAAATGAAGAGGATTTCCTGGCGATCTCCCTGCGCCACATCGCCTGGACCTGGGTGAACCAGAACAGCGGCGAGGTAATGGTCGCGGCGGCCGATTCCGGGGAGGAGATGTTTTCCATCATCGCGGAAAACTCCTGTATCAGAGCATTGGCTTCCTTGACTTTTTCAAGTGAAAGGGCGGCGGAAAACAGAATGAACAGCGCCTGCGCCTGTTCCCCGTGCGTGCGGAAGAGCTGTTCGTTGCGGGCCTGGGTAAGCCAGGTCCTGCAGTTGTCGATCAGTTCGTCCTTGGCGGAACGGTCGGCGTAGCGGATGGCGAGATAGTTCAGGAACCCGACCTGGAACGGGTCGGCGTCGTTCTTGTTCAGGGCGAGGGTCCGTATGCTCGAGTCGGCCAGAAGATAGAGGTAAAAACTGGCGCTGCGCCCGCGGGGGTACAGAAAGAACTGTTCGTTGTCCGAATCGGCGCAACTGTCAATTATTTTCTTGCGTTTTTTGATGTTTTTCGTCAGGTGCACTTTCGCGCTTTCGGAAAGCGTCGAGTGGACCGAGATGACGTTATCCGGAGCGATCAGATTGAAGTGGCGGATATCGGTCGAGACCATGTGGCAGTCGCGGCAGACGATGGGGAGCATGGAGAAAAAATCAAACTCCTCGCCCGAAGAGTGTCGGCACCGGGGGAACAGCTCGTCATCCTGCCACCACCAGGAATAGGCGTTGGGATTGAGCAGGTAGCCGGCGATGCTGCGTGAGCCGCATACCTCACAACCGCAGTGCAGGCGCTGGAGCCCGTTTTCGTCATGGGAGAAAACGGAGAACGTGCTGAACACGTCCTGGTTGAGATCACGTTCCAGCGCGTAGATGTCGCTGATCGTTTCGTTGATGCCCGCGGTCTTGAGGACAGGAGCGACGTCCGGGCGCGGATTCAGGGCAAACAGCTTTTTGCCGTTTGATTCGAGCCGCTTCTGTATGTTGGTGAACAGCGTCGTGATGCTGCGGTCGATCAGCGTCACCTCTTCAAGGTCGAGCACGATATGGTGCAGCGGATGCCGCTCGATATGCTCCTGGAGGGGAGGCGACAGCGCGGGCAGCTCGGAAATCCTGAGATCTCCCTGCAGCCTGATAACGGTGAATTCCTTGTGCGCGGTAAAATGGTATGCCGGCATAGTGGTCGCAATGGGTTACGGCATAGATCATATCATGATTCCGCCAGCCGTGTCCACAGGACTTTAACGACCGCCGGTACGGATCGCGGCCGGCCGCTATGCTTCATCGGTAAAACGGGTAGACGATCTGGCGGTAGGGGAAGGCGTTGCTCAGGTCAGCGATTTGGAGTCCTGCATGGTGGAACGGGTGGTCTTTTCGTGCGGCCGGCGGCGTGGGGGCTGCGACGGTCCAGTTGAAATTCCAGCGCCGGTTCGCAGCAGGCTCGTGCACATGGACCGCCAGCGGGATAAAGAGGGTATCGCTGGTCAGCATGCCCTGTTCGAGCGATACTATGACCCGCATGGTCGCCTGGAGGCTGTCGTTCACCATCCGGTAGAGACCGAGCTTTTCACAGCGCCGGAATTCCGTAAGGAGCTTATGATGCATGGCTTCGAAATGTCTTGAAAGAATGGTGCGCTCAACCGTGTCCTCTGGCAGCGCGATGAGTTTTGCCATGCCGCTTCTGTCGACCAGAGGGGCGAGCCAGATGGTTTCATGCACCGCAGGAACGGCCTGGGGGTCTCCTGGCTGCTTTTCCCGGGCGGGAGCGGTGCAGAGGAGCGAAACAACAAGTGGGAACAAAACAAGGGTTCTGAACATCATGGGACCACCAGGATTTTGTTGAGGGTTGAGGTCGTTTGGCCTGAATGCTTCTCTTTTCGCGTTACGAGCGCCATATAGGTCCCGGGCGCGACTTTTCTCCCGCTGCCGTTTTCGAGGCGCCACAGGTAATCGCGGCCGTCGCATTGAAAAATGCCCGAGCGCACGCTTCCGGCAAGTACCAGCCCGCCGGTTGCGGCATAGATGCGGATTTCGCTTATGTCCGGCGCCCGGAAACGAATCTCGGTACCGTGGCTCAAGCTGCCCGGGTTGGGAAATATCCGCAGGGAGGACCCGCTGTCCGGCGGCGACATGCCCGAAGCGAACATGCCGTAGATTCCCGGCGGCGCGGA
>JAFGOU010000198.1 GCA_016926315.1 Chitinispirillaceae bacterium | reverse complement strand
GGCACGGCTGGTGGAGGGCGGGATACGGGGGATCGTCAATTTCGCCCCCACGATCATCAACCCCGGGAGGGAGGGCGTTTTCGTCAGGAACATTGATATCGCCGTTGAGTGCAGAATACTCTCGGTCCTGGCAACAACCGGGCCGATTCGATAACCGATCACCTCTCAAAAAAGGAGCCTTTATGGCGCGCGTGTATAATTTTTCCGCAGGACCTTCGATGTTACCCGAGCCCGTGCTTAAAAAAGCCGCAGCCGAGCTGCTGGAATACGGCACGAGCGGTCAGTCGGTCATGGAGATGAGCCACCGGTCGCCGGAGTATCAGGCGATCATCGACGGCGCGGAAAATACCCTGCGCGAGATCATGATTATTCCGGCACATTACAAGGTGCTGTTCCTCCAGGGAGGCGCTTCCCTGCAGTTCGCCATGGTGCCGCTCAATCTCTTCGGCATTGCGCCGAAGGCCGACGTGGTACATACCGGTACCTGGTCGAAAAAGGCCATCGCCGAAGCCAGGCGATACGGCACGGTCAGGACGGTCGCCACTTCCGAGGATAAAAAGTTTTCGTATATTCCCAGGCTTGAGGCATCGATGTTCGACCCGACCGCCGCTTACGTACACATCACGACCAACAACACGATCGAAGGCACCCGTTTCCGCGAGTTGCCCGACACCGGAAACGTTCCGTTGGTCGCCGACATGTCGTCGAACATCCTGTCCGAAGTGTATGACGTGGGGAGATTCGGCATCATATATGCCGGCGCCCAGAAGAATATCGCGCCGGCAGGCGTGACCGTGGTCATCATCCGTGAAGACCTTCTGGGAAAGGAGCTGCCCATCACGCCGACCATGCTCAATTACAAAATCCATGCGGAGGGGAAATCGCTTTATAACACCCCGCCCTGCTACTGCATCTATATGGCGAAGCTGACGTTCGAATGGATCAGGGACCAGGGAGGCGTCGCGGCCGTTCAGAAAGTCAACGAGCGCAAGGCAACCATGCTCTACGAATTCCTCGACCGGTCGAAGATGTTCAATGGTACGGTCGTTCCTGAGTTCCGGTCGCTCATGAACATTCCCTTCACCTCTCCGTCGGAGGATATCGACAAGGCGTTCGTCAAGCAGGCTGCCGCCGCGGGTTTCGTCAATCTCAAGGGCCACCGGTCGGTCGGCGGCATGCGCGCAAGCATCTATAACGCCATGCCCGAGGAGGGCGTGCAAAAACTCGTCGAGTTCATGAATGCATTCGAAAAAGACAACGCATAACAGGAGAAAACCATGATAAAAATACAGACCCTCAATAAAATTTCCACCGTCGGTACCGAACTGTTCCCGCGCGACGAGTACGAGATCGCGTCGGAGATACTCAATCCCGATGCGATCCTCGTGCGCAGCGCGAACATGCTCGCCATGGAAATACCTGCATCGGTCAAGGCCATAGCGCGCGCTGGCGCCGGCGTCAACAATATTCCGGTTCCCGCCTGCACCGAGCGCGGCGTCGTGGTGTTCAATACCCCCGGCGCGAATGCCAACGGCGTCAAGGAACTGGTCATCACGGGAATGCTGCTGGCGTCGCGGCGCATCGTCCCTGGAATACTCTGGGCCAAAGGGCTGATCGGCAAGGGCGACGAAGTGCCCAAGCTCATCGAAAAGGGAAAGGCCGATTTCGTCGGACCGGAAATCAGGGGTAAGCGGCTCGGGGTCATAGGGCTCGGCGCCATCGGCGTCATGGTTGCCAACGATGCGGTTGAACTCGGCATGAAGGTCACGGGATACGACCCGTTCATATCGGTCGAGGCGGCGTGGGGGCTTTCACGCGATGTAAAACGTGCCCGCGGGCTGGAAAGCCTTCTCGCCGAGTCCGACTATATCACCCTGCACGTGCCGCTCAACGATCAGACCAAGGGAATGATCAACAAGGAGCGGCTTGCGATCATGAAAAAGGGCGCGCGTCTTCTGAATTTCGCACGCGGCGGACTGGTCAACAACGCCGATATGATCGCGGCGATCGCCGAAGGAAAGGTCGCCGTATACGTCACCGATTTTCCCGATGAAGAGCTTCTTAAAATCGATCAGGTGATCTCTCTGCCGCATCTCGGCGCCTCCACGCCGGAATCCGAGGACAACTGCGCCATCATGGCCGTGAACCAGGTGCGCGATTTTCTTGAAAACGGCAACATAAAAAACGCGGTCAACCATCCGGATTGTGATATGGGTCGGGTGCCTGCGGATGGCTCGCGTATTCTTATCGCGAATAAGAACGTACCGAACATGGTGGGCCAGGTGACGTCGATCCTCGCGACGGACAAGATCAATATTTCCGACATGATTAACCGCCACAAGGGAGAGATCGCCTATAACATCATCGACGTCGATGGGACGGTCACCGATGCAACGATAGCGAAGCTTAAGGCGATTGAGGGGGTGATCATGGTGCGCCTGATACCGGCGCATGCATGACCCCGGCGATAAACGGAAAAAGAGCGGCCTCCGTTCTCACCCGAAGGGGGCCGTTTTTTCGACCGGGTACGGTTGATTGTTCTTGTTATTTCATCTCGCGGTATGGTATAAATAGTATTCAAACGGCTGCCGCAGCGATCGCGTGACCACGAATGCAGAAACCGGTTGAATCGGCGCGGTTCTTTATCTATTTTAACGGCTTCTAAAAATCGGGTGTATCACTGGAGGATGAATGAACAAGAAGCATGCCAAGCGACCTGCCCAAAAAATCGAAAAGAAACTTACCAAGAAACTTACCAAGAAACAGCTCGATCATTTTCGGACAAAGCTTAAAAAAGAAAAAAATCGCGTCCTCGAGGAGATGAACGATCTCCAGCAGAACAATCTCAAACAGTCAATCTCCGATGCCGCCGGCGAAAACTCCCGGTACAGCTACCACCTCGGCGATGTCGCTTCGCTCTCCTATGGCCGTGAATTTTCCATGGGGCTTGCCGAACGTCAGCAGAAGTATCTCGAACAGATCGACGAAGCGCTTCGGAGGATCGAGGACGGAACGTACGGTATCTGCCTGGTGACCGGCGATCTCATTGCCGTCGAACGCCTCGAAGAGGTCCCGGTGGCCAAGTATTCGGTGCAGGGCAAAGAGATGCTCGAACGCCGTAAACGCCAGCAGGGCGCATAATCCGCCCTATTTACCGGGGAGAGTGATTATCCGGTGGTCAAACGCAATCATTCTTGCCCTTGTGACGGTCACGGCCCCGCTTGCCGGTGATGATCCGGCCGGACCGGTGATCGTTATTTCCGGATCAGGCATCGATACCTGCCACTGCGCAAAGGAACTTTTCCCCTGTCATCTTCTCCGGAAACGGGTGCGGCAGCCGGGCGTTCAGAATGGTCCTGCCCTACTCCGCAACATGCTCGACTCCCTTGGATTCTTTACCACCCGCT
>JAFGOU010000197.1 GCA_016926315.1 Chitinispirillaceae bacterium | reverse complement strand
GGTTCGCCCGAAAAGGCGCTTGCCTGTTATCTGGTTGCATGGCGCGTGGATAACAAGAATTACAAGGCCGTATATGGCGCCGCGAAGGTATACAACTCCCTGAACCAGGCGGAAAACGCGCTCAACATGGCGAAAAAGGCGCTTGATCTCAGTTTTACGGCAGAGGCTTCGTGGGAATATGCCAGGGCGTGTATTGCATTAGACCGGGTGGTGGAAGCGAAATCCGCACTGGAGAAGGTCATTGAGAGCGATCCGGGGAATGTCATTGCCAACAAGGAACTCGGCAACATTTATTACAACGACGGGCAGTGGCAGAAAGCGCTTCCCCTGCTGAAAAAAACCAACAAGGCAAAGCCCGAGGGGGAACTCTCGTTTAAAATCGGCAAGTCATACGCCGGTACCAAGGCGCCAGACTCGGCGATCGCCTATCTGAAGGACGCGATCAACAAGGGTGCGTTCTCAGAGGAAGCCACGCTTGAACTCGCCCGGGTGTACTATGCAAAAGGAGACTATGCCGCCGCAGGGACCCAGTACCAGAAGGTATCGGGCGGCAGCATGACCGGACCGGATTATTACAAGGCCGGGATGGCGCTGGAAAAGAGCAAAAACCTGCAGGCCGCGCTGGTGAGCTACGACAGGGCGGTATCTCTATCGGGCGGCGATAAGGGGAAAGAAGCGTTGCTTGCACGGGAAAAAGTGGCCAGGGGGCATATGGCGAAGAACGCATCTGCCGCAGCGGTCACCCATCTGGAATTCATCGTGGATGCCGATCCGAAGGCCGCAATCGTTCCCGACGGGTATTTTCTGCTCGCTGAAGCGTACCAGGCGACCGGTAAGGGCCCCCGGGCCATAGCCAGCCTCGAAAAAGCCTTGTCGCTGAAGAGTAAAAATGTAGAAGCCTATGCGAGGCTGGCCGATCTGTACGAGAAAAACGGCATGCCCGACAAGGCAAAGAAGACCCTGGAGACCATGATGTCCCTCTCTCCCAATGATCCCGGCGTCTACCTTTCGCTCGGACAGTACAACCTGAAGGCGGAAAAATACGCAGAGGCATTCAAGCAGTTTGAACGGAGTCACGCCCTTAAAAGGAGCGCGGTTGCGGCCGAGGGCATGGCCGTTGCGGCCTATAACAGCAAGCGTTTTGACGCCGCTGCGGACGCGGCGGAGACCGCGGTTTCGCTTAACCCCAATGCGTGGCAGGCGCGCGACATTCTGGCGACGCTCCTGATGCAGGAGAAGAAATTCAGGGAAGCGCAGCCCCATTTCGAGTCGCTGGTGAAAAATGACCCCGGCAAGATGGAGTACCTGGAAAAACTCTCGGTCTGTTACAAGCAGACGGGGGAAATGGCGAAATTGCTCGACCTCGACCGCCAGATCGTTGCCCGGAACTCGCAGAATGTCGAATCACGGTTGCGGCTTGCGAAAGACGCCGATGCGAAAAAAGATGGCGCGTCCGCAGAAAAATTCTACCGCGAGATATATCAGCTCGAACCGAAGAATACCGACGTTCTTTACCGCCTGTACGAGATTTCCCTTAAGAAAAAGGATCTGAACGGCGCGGCCATGTTCATCGGCCGCTACACCGAACTCAGGCCGACGGCCGAGGCGAACCGGGCCAGCGGCGATGTGCTGTATCAGCTCAAGGATTACGACCGCGCTCTTACCGCGTACCGCGCCGCCCTCAAGATCGATCCCGCGATCAAGGGGTTCCACAAGCGGTATGCGGAAATCGTGATCGCCAAGGGCCAGACCGACGAGGTGATCGTGGCGCTTTCCGGCGTTGTCAAGTCGGGCGAAGCGGATTTCGGCACCTATCAGACTCTCGGCATGATCTACCAGAAAAAAGCCGACTGGCGCCGGGCGATTGAAATGTACCAGAAGGCGCTTCAGATCGATCCGCAGAGTTCGGATGCCCTCGCGGCGCTGGCGGCCTGCCAGGCAGCCGGAGGGTCGCTCAGCGACGCCGTGATCTCCTATGAGCAGGTCGTGATGATGGATTCCGGCGCCGTCGATGCGCTCAAGGAGCTTGCCGATATTTACGCCAAGCAGGGTAATGCGGCTGCGGCGGAAAAAAATTACAAAAAATATTTTGCCAAAAAACCTGATGACGAATCCGTGGCGAAAAGACTCGGCAAGCTTGCCGGCAACGCCGGAAAGCATCAGGAGGTTATCAAATATCTGGGCGGGCTTTCGTATAAAACCGATGAGGACGTCGAATTCGGATTGATATATGCGAAGTCATGCGTGGAAACGAAGCAATACAAGGACGCCATCAGGGTGCTCAGCGTGCTTAAAACCATGGTGAAACCGAAATCAGCGCAGACCATTTCGGTGATTAAAACCCTTGCCGAAGCGTATGAGAAGGACGGTCAGGAATCGAATGCCGCTCAGCAGTACGCTGAATACAGCGCTCTTCCCGGCGTATTTGATCCCGATGCGTCGTATAAGGCCGCGTCCCTGTTTGAAAAATCGAACCCGTCGATCGCGCAGAAGATATACGAGAACAATATCAGGCAGTTTCCCAATGATCACCGGAATTTTCTGGGTCTTGGAATGATGCTTTCGTCGAACCCGGCGACCCTCAACCGGGCTGCGACCTATCTCAAGCGTACCACCGAACTCGCCGCGAATGTCCCGGCGGTATGGCTTGAACTCGGTAAAATGTACCGGAAAATGGGGAAGGAACAGGAAGAGCTCGATTCGTACAGAAAATATGTCCAGACCGACCCGCAGAATGTCGAGGCGAACAAACGGATCGGGATTATCCTTGCGAAGAAGGGGCAGCTTGCCGAGGCAATGATTTTCCTTGAAATTGCCAACACCATGGAACCGAACGATCCCGATATCATGAGCGCGCTTGCCAAAGGGTACGCCTCGACCAACCGGAGAAACGAGGCGATTGACCTGCTTAAAAAGGCCAAAGCAAAAAAGGCGGATGATGCCGATATACGCTTCGCGCTCTTCGATCTCTATCAGAAGACCGGACAGAAGAACAAGGCGAAAGATGAGATCAAAGAGCTGGTGAGCATGAAAAGGGACAATACATTCCTGTTACAATATGCCCACGCCTGTCTGCTGACCGGAGACCTGAAGGCCGCTGAGGCTGCCGTGGAAGACATCCTTGCCACGGAAGCCGATAATATCGACGTGCTGATGCTCAAGGCGAAGATTCAGGTGGCGAACAAACTCTTCGACGAGGCTCTGGAAACCTACAAGGAAATATCGTACATCGACCAGAACCATGCCCCTTCCATGACCGAACGGGCAAACGTTTATCTGCTGCAGTCAAAAATCCAGTGGGCCGAGACCTTTTTTCAGCGCGCGCTCAAGGCTGATTCTAAATACGCCCTGGCGGAGCTTGGCATGGCAAGAGTTTGCAAAATAAAGAAAGACAACGACTGCTACCAGAAACGCATTGACAGGGCAAAGCTTCTGGATCCTTTTAACGAGGAGATCCAGGAAGAAGCAAAAAAAGGCGGCCGGTAGGAAAATCGCCGGATGATCAATCAGCACATGTCCAGGACCCGCTTCATGCCATTTCGAGAAGAATGGTATATTTTTAGGTAAAATCAATATGATACAACTGCTGGTGGAGGGGACGTAATGATTTTCCCGCTCACGGCAAAAACAGGTCGTTTTCAAAAAGGGGAAGATTCCTGCAGTTGAGAAACGGATTGGTGGATCGGTTCCCTTTTACGACGCATAACTTCCGGTTAAAAAACGCACAATATCCATGCTCTGAAAGACGTATTAGCTTATGAACCAGATAGAAGACACCTCTGAAGATCAAGCGCTCTTTGATCAGTGGCTTAAAGGCAACCCGGAAGGTTTTTCTGGTCTTTATAATAAATATAAAAACCGGGTTTTCGGGTTTCTCGTAAAAATGACCAATGCGCGGGAGGTGGCCGAGGATCTTCTCCAGGAAACGTTTCTTGCCGCTTACCGCAATGTTCTGCAGTTTGACCGGTCAAGAAATTTCTTAAGCTGGCTCTTTGGAATAGCGCACAAACGTACCATCGATTATTTCCGTCATGCAAGGGTTGAAACCGATCATCAGATCGACGCCCTCGACTCGGTGGGAAGCAGGATCGAATCCGCGGATTCGAAATTATCGAACGAGAATCTGCGGACGGCTATAAACGGTGCCGTTGAACGCCTTGACCCTTTGCAGCGTGAAGTGTTCATGCTCAGGGAACTGGGAGACGTTCCGTTCAAGGATATTGCCGAAATAATGGATTGTCCGATAAATACCGCGCTTGGCCGTATGCGGCTGGCACTTAAAAACATCCGAAAAGACCTTCAGAAAAGGGGGATCGATGGAGTGTTGTAAGTGGGAAGAACTCGGGTTGCTCTACAGCGCGAATGAGCTTGACGACAAAAGGGCCCGGGACTTCGAGGAACATCTCAAGGAGTGCGAGGAGTGCAGGAAAGAGTTGTACTATTACCGCGAAGAGAAGAAGCGTTTTTTTACCGAGGCGCTTCTGGGCGACTCGCCTTCGCAAAAAACCGACGTGGAACTCCTTCGCCTCTGTTCGCACCTCCGCAGAAAAGGCTCCTTCGTGACTCTCATGCCGTCGTTGCTGCGCCGGGCCGTTGTTCCGCTCTCCCTGTTTGCGGTGGCCTTCGTTTCGGTCGGCTATGTCATGATGAACATGGAAAACGCGCGGCAATTGAACGCCGCAGCCTCGCATAATGCCGTTCAGGCGGTGGAACCGTCCACGCTCGTCGCCTCCGTGCCTTCGGAAGCGGCCGGCACGGCGGCAGATTCCGCCGCCGACAGCGCCCGATTCCCCGATATCAATTTCGCGAAGACAAGAGGAAACCTTCAAGGTCAGGGTGTCATTCCCGTCGATTTGAAAAACAAATAGCGGCGGTGGTATAAAAACGTTCTCCTTCGGGCCGATGCACGTTTCTCTGTGCACCGGCCCTTCTTATTCCTAACCCGGATTCTCCGGAATAAAACCATGATTACCATGATTTTAACTATGGAACAAGACTCGTTATTCATATTCACCGTCTGACAAATATACGCAAAAAGCGCATATTTGTCAGACAAAGAGCCTAAGCATCGGATATTTTGGTTACGCTCAACGGTTCTCGAATTGTATTTTTATCCCTTTATGAATCGTTTCAGACTGATTTCACGACTCCTTGTCATATTGCAGATCCTTGCCGGCCTCACGGTCGTTTATTTTCTTGCAAGGGCAATCCGACTCCTGCTTCAGGTCGCACGGTAGAAAGCCGGCCCCTTGATCTATTGTACACTGCTCAATCCCGCTGTCGATTATCTCTATACCATCGAGCAGTTTGTTCCAGGAGCCTCACTGCTCGACGTGCCGTGCCGCAGGTATCCTGCAGGCAAAGGCATCAATGTCGCAAACATCGTTCAGGCGCTCGGGGAAGAGGTGTGCGTCGTGGGAGTCATGCCCGAGCGCGACCGGGAACGTTTCACCGTGTACCTGGAAAGCAAGGGAATCCGGCACGGGTTTCTGCAGATGCCCGGGGATGCGCGGACCAATATGACGATCGTCGAGCAGAAAAACGGTTGTTCGTCCCACCTGAGCAGCGCCGGTCCGGTCTGGCCACCCCGTATCCAGGACGAATTCCTGCAGTTTGCAGCGGAACGGTTGAAGGGGGGCGATGTCTGGTGCTGCTCCGGCAGCCTGCCGCCGGCCTTTGAGGATGAGGTATATGCGCTGCTTATCAAATTGTGCAAGGGTGCCGGGGCGCCCTGTTTCCTTGATGCGCGCGGCCGACCACTGCGGCTTGGCGTGCGTGCGAAACCGATGGCGGTCAAACCGAACAGCATGGAACTCGAAGACCTGTTCGGCGAGCAGATCAGGGGGGTGCGCCATATTGCCCTCAAGGGAAAAAAACTTCTCGATCGCGGCGTATCCTATGTTTTTATCTCGCTCGGGTCGGACGGCATGATCGCAATCCACGATAACGACTGTCTGTTGTGCGTTCCGCCGCAGGTGAAAACCGTTGATACGGTCGGATGCGGCGACGCGCTTATGGGCGGCCTTCTTGTCGCCTGGGCCAGAAAATTTTCGTTTTCGGAAATGTGCCGTCTCGCCATTGCCTGCGGGTCATCAAAGGCGATGCATGAAGGTCCTCATGAGATTTCACGCGAAGAGGTATGGCAGCTTATGGAGGATGTAAAAATAACGGCGGTTTGAACAGGAAAGAAGCCAGAAGAAAATGCGAGAATTTCGACATAAAAAGTATACCGGCTCATAGGTTTTTGTTTTATTCTGACTTCTATCAGGAAAAAACCCTTATGAAACAACTTCGTATTCTGGTCACCGGCGGAGCCGGTTTTTTAGGATCGCATCTCTGCGGGCGGCTTGTTGACGAAGGCCATGACGTCATCTGCCTTGACAATTATTTTACCGGCAGGAAAGCGAATATCGCCCACCTCCTCGGGAGGCCCAACTTTGAGATCATGCGGCATGACATCACGTTCCCGGTGTTCGTCGAGGTCGACCAGATTTACAACCTCGCCTGTCCCGCGTCGCCCGTGCATTACCAATATAATGCGGTCAAGACGATCAAAACGAGCGTGATGGGTGCGATCAACGTGCTGGGACTTGCCCGGCGGACCAGGGCGCGGGTGCTGCAGGCGTCGACCTCCGAAATCTACGGCGACCCGGCCGAGCACCCGCAGGCCGAGGCGTACTGGGGGAACGTGAACCCCATCGGTATCCGATCCTGTTACGACGAAGGGAAACGTGTCGCGGAGACGCTTTTTTTCGATTACCACCGGCAGAATAACGTCGCCATACGGATCGTTCGCATATTCAACACCTACGGTCCGCGCATGTCTCCCGGCGATGGAAGGGTCGTGTCGAATTTCATCATGCAGGCGATCGAGGGCGGCGATATTACCCTTTACGGCGACGGCACGCAGACCCGTTCGTTCTGCTTTGTCGACGACCTGATCGAGGCCATGGTGCGGATGATGAACACGGAAGAGATCACCGGCCCGGTCAATATCGGCAATCCCGACGAATTTACGATCAGGGAGCTGGCCGAAAAGGTGATCGCGTTGACGGGAAGCGTCTCGCGGATGGTCATCCGGCCCCTGCCGGCCGACGATCCGCGGCAGCGAAGGCCCGATATTTCGCTTGCCCGGAAGGTTCTCGGCTGGGAGCCGAAAGTCAGGCTGGAGGACGGATTGAAAAAAACCATCGGGTATTTCAGGGACATGGTACGGAACCGATCTCTTTAACACGGAGTGTTACGTGACAAAATACGATCATGGCGTCATCGAACCGAAATGGCAGAAACGGTGGGATCAGGCGAATCTGCACAAAACGGAAAACGATTCATCGAAGCGGAAATTCTACGCACTGGACATGTTCCCGTACCCTTCGGGCTCGGGACTGCACGTGGGACACTGCGAAGGGTATACGGCCACGGATATCGTAACCCGCTGGAAGCGCATGCAGGGTTACAATGTTCTGCACCCCATGGGCTGGGACGCGTTCGGTCTGCCTGCCGAAAACTACGCCATCAAGACCGGCATCCATCCGCGCATCACGACGGAGCAGTCGATCGCCAATTTCAAGCGGCAGATCAATTCGGTCGGGTTCTGTTACGACTGGGACCGGGAGATCAACACCACCGATCCGGCGTATTACCGGTGGACCCAGTGGATATTTCTCCAGTTGTTCAACAAGGGTCTTGCTTACGAAAGTTCGATGCCCATCAACTGGTGCCCTTCGTGCAAGACCGGCCTTGCCAATGAGGAGGTCAAGGGGGGGGGGTGCGAGCGCTGCGGAACCCCGACCGAACGGAAGGCGATCCGGCAGTGGCTTCTGCGCATTACACGTTACGCCGACCGCCTGCTCGAAGACCTTGGCGAGGTTGACTGGCCGGAATCAACGCTGCTCATGCAGAAAAACTGGATCGGACGCTCCGAAGGGGCGGAGGTCATTTTTCGTATCGCCGGCGGC
>JAFGOU010000196.1 GCA_016926315.1 Chitinispirillaceae bacterium | reverse complement strand
TGGCGTCGATGATCACGGCAAAAAACATGCGGGCACGGCAGACCATATCGATCGAAGTCGGGATGCAGAATTCAGGGCTCGGCGTCGTGCTGTCAAAAAACAATTTTTCCGATCCCGCGACGGCGGTTCCCGCGGCGATCTCCAGCGCCGTTCACAGCATCATCGGCAGTCTGCTCGCCGGGATATGGCGCGTCAGGAACAGCGGACTCCCTGACGAAACCGGCCCGGTTTCCCGTTAATAGCATTTTCCCTTGTTTTCCATACAGACTTTTTATATCTTTTTTATATCGATTCCTGAAAGTGCGCTCCGGAGCATCTCTCTCTCTTCACCGGATGGCGGGGAAAAAATGAAGAAGCTGGTGAAATTGTCTTGCTGCCTTGTATCCATCGTCGGGGTCTGCATGGCACAGGAAAAATTGAACGGTGATATTTCCGGAAACTACAAGGCAGGCGAATACCTCATTGCCGAGGATGTCGTCGTCCCTTCCAAAACGACGCTTTCGTTTGCTCCCGGGAGCGTGCTGCGGTTCGGGAACTATGCCGGGATCACGGTGTATGGCAAAATCGTCTGCAATGGTACCCCTCAAAAACCCATCGTCTTCACCTCTGCCAACGATGTGCCGCACGCCAAGACCCTGCCCGAAGCGTTCGACTGGAATGGAATAAAAGTCTCGTTCGAGGCCGAGGGCGTTTCGTTCGAACATTGCACCATTGCCTATAGTACCTTCGGCCTGAATATCGAATCAAACGCTACGCCCGTATCGATAAAAAACATTACGTTCATTCACAACGGCACGGTATCGTTGACGAGAGGGAAGAAGATGATACCGGTGCAGGAAACCGCGCCGATCTCATTCATGTGGCCGGAAAAGACGACAACGACCGCCGAAGCGGGGGGGCAGGGCGGACGCCTGGCCGATGGCGTCGGAGATGAGGGCGTTAATACCAAAGCTTCACCCGCTCCGGTCAGCGCAGACAAAGCGGATAAATACCGGCATGGCCGCCGGGTGCGCAGGATAACCTTCGGCGCGGTGGCTGCAGGATGCGGGGTTGCAGGAGTCCTGTTCCAGCTCCGGTCAGCTAATCTTTACAATGATTATATGGCCGACCACAGTTACGACGTTGCTCGGCACGACGCTGACTGGCAGGCGGTCACGAAAGCAGAAAAAACGCGGAATCTTTTTTATGCGCTTGCCGGCGCGAGTGCGGCGGCGTTCACCATTTCCATCCCATTCTGACGTTCCGGGGGAGATATGCGACTGGCTGCAGGCAGATTCCGGAGAACGGCACTAAGGCTCGCGTGCGTGTCGCTTGCCGCGTTTGTTTTTTTTGCCGGATGTTCGAACCATCAGAGAAACAACCCCTTTGACCCGCACGGGACGAACTGGTCGCCATGGACAGAAAGCAACAGCGGTCTACCTCCGGGCGATTATGCCTTGTCTTTTGCGGTGAACGGGACGAACCTCTTTGCCGGTACGTATGACGGCGGCGTATACCTCTCTACGGACAACGGCGCAAGCTGGAGCGCGGTTACTAACGGTTTTTCAGCCAGTTCTCCCGTCTGGGCGCTTGCGGTGAGCGGGACGAACCTCTTTGCCGGGACCGGGGGCGACGGCGTGTTCCTCACCACGAACAACGGCACGAGCTGGACCGAGGTCAATAACGGATTGACGGACCTGTACGTCTATGCGCTTGCGGCGACCGGGGCGAACCTCTTTGCCGGAACGTATTACGGCGTGTTCCTCACCACGAACAACGGCACGAGCTGGACCGAGGTCGATTCAGGATTGACGTACACGGACATCATGTCTCTTGCGGTGAGCGGGACGAACCTCTTTGCCGGGACCTATGGCGGCGGCGTGTTCCTCACCACGAACAACGGCACGAGCTGGACCGAGGTCAATAACGGATTGAGCGATAGTTATGTCTACTCATTGGCGGCGAGCGGGACGAACCTTTTTGCCGGAACATGCTACGACGGCGTGTTCCACTCCACGAACAACGGAACGAGTTGGACCGCGGTCGATAACGGATTGACGAACATGTGGATCTATGCGCTTGCGGCGAGCGGGACGGACCTCTTTGCCGGAACACAGGGCGGCGGCGTGTTCCTCACCACGAACAACGGCACGAACTGGATCGAGGCCAATAACGGATTGCCTGACAGTACCTACGTCTACGCCCTGACGGTGCATGATACGTATCTGTTTGCCGGGACATATGAAGGCATATTCAGGACGCTCCTGGAGTAGCCGGTACTGGAATTTATATTCCTTCCATAGCGTTGCGGTTCCTGCCCCTTTTTCAATACGGCATCAGGTGATTATGCCGAGCCGTCGGAATGCGACCGTGCGTCGATACGTGCTGCCCCTGAAATGCCTTGTTACCTGAAATCCCTGCCGTATATGAGAGTCTCCTGTCTCGACGAATGGCGGGTGCGGGGCTCTGTCCCGGGGGGAGAGACATGTCCCGCTACCTTCTGATAAGCCCTTGTTTAGCGCCGATACATATTGCATATTAGTAAATATCTGGAAGCATGAGCGAAACCGTTTAAAGGATCACTGATTGCAGGCTATCATACAAACACCGACGCTGTTATTCCTGCTTCTGACCTTGATTGGCTGCGCCCCGTCGATCCTGTCAGTAAAACCACATGTTCCATCGACATTCCGGTATCAGACCCGCGACACATTAAACATCCGGTTCATTGATAATCGGCGGGGATTCGACACGTTAAATCCCGCGGCATCATTCGGAACGGAGGATAACAAGCTTTTTGTATGTGGATTTGGAAACGGATTTCTTTTTCTTAAGAACAGCCTCGTTGAAGAATTGACTGCGCGAGGAATAGTGGTCACGGAAACGGAAAATGAACCTCTCGCGACTCTTGAAATAAACAAATATCAACTGCTGTACACCCAGGGAAATGCAGATATGCCGTGGGAATCGTTCTTATTCTTTAAAGGCAGGATTACTCACGGGGGAAAATCGGACACCCTCGCTTCGTTTTTCTACAAAGCAAGTCCCCTCGGGTGGAGTCGGGAGGATGTTTATGAGCATTGTATGAACATCCCGCTTTCCCTGCTTGTTCTGAACATTGCATCTAAGATTCACGCTGTATTGTTTACAAGCGCGGCCTCAAGCAGTGACGTGGAACGTCTGACGCAAACGTGCCGGCAGCATCTTTACGAGAAGCCGTCCGGACCCTACCGGCAGTTGTTCGAGCTTGGCGGTACGGGCAGCCGGTCTGCCGTAGATTCTTTGAAAAAACTGGAAACGGCCGTCTCTAATTTTTTTGTCAAAAGCGTCATCGTGACGGCGGTCGCACAGATAGCGGACGAGGGGAACGCCGCGTATCTGACCGGACTTTTTGAACGTTACGCTAAGCGCAAGGAGTATCTCACCAAGGAAGAAAAAATAACCAGGAAGGGATTTTTTGCCATGCTTTTAAGGGGGATTGCCGAGCAAAAAACGCCATCCTCCTCTTCATTTCTATCTTCTATAAGGGAAACACAGGAATACGCCACGATGCTCGCTGTAAAGAAATGCGTCGACTTCTATCTTGACGATCCGGTTTTTCACATTAAATCGAAGGTGGGCGTCCACGAAGATTCTTCCTGGAAAATTACCGTAAATGATCTGACGGAAGCCGGTGAAATTTCTTTGCTGGACGTAAATCTGCATAATTCCTTAATGATGCCTTTTTATCTGGAAATTGAATACAAAAATCAGGTCGGCATGGACGGCGCTTTTACATTCAACGACAGCGTGGCTCGGCTCCTGATCGGTGACGCACAGCCGCTGCCGGTTTTTAATCTATTGACATTAAAGGGGAGTAAGGCGGCAACGGGCAGTATAGGGAACGCTTTGGATAGAGGTTTCATGACCGGCATGATGTTCGGACTTGTCGGCGGATTGGTTCAAATAGGGATGAACGAGGCAATACGGGAAAGGGCGGGGGTACAAAAGGTACGGGAATTGAACTCGGGGATTTGTAGAAGCGACACGGTATCAAAGGAGAGACGTGTTGTAGGGAGAGTGGTTTTCTTCAATTTTGAAAATGTAAAAACGGGCGGGCCGTTGATGCTTGAATTTTATTTGCAGCATGCGAAAACAGGGGAATTGAAGAGGTTCACCATCCCATTGCAGATATCTTTCGCTGACAGAAAAAAGCTGCGTAAGATTTTTGTGCGGTAGGCGTGTATGGATATTATGCAAAGGAAAGCCGCCATCGTCCACGGCGAAAGCCGCACGGAGAACATTAAAAACTGCCTGGCCCTCATCCGCGAAGACCTGGGGCCGCTGCAAAGAGCGAAGAACATCCTGATAAAACCGAACCTGGTGGCCCTGCGGCCCGACTTCGCCAACACCCACGCGGAGGCGGTCGAGGCGGTCATAGAGTTCATACGGACCATCGCGCCGGAGACGCCTATTACCGTCGGGGAGTCCTCGGCGACCGCCTTCTACAACCGGCTTCCCACCACGAAGGTCTTTGAAGATTTTGATTACTGCCGAATCGAAAAGAAATACCCCAATGTCAAGTTGACCGACTTCGACAGCGACACAGAGTTCATCCGCAGCCCCATACTCTCCATTGCCGGCGACACGCACCTCAGGATCACGCGGCGGGCGGAGGAGTTTGACTACAAGATCTCCCTCGCCATCCCCAAGACCCACAATTTCGCCATCGCCACGTTCGGGATAAAGAACATGGCGGGCCTGGTGGCGCGGCGGGACATGGCCATGATCCACGGGATGAAGGGCGGCGTCGAGGTCGACGCGCCGAAAACGCTGCTTGACCGGCTGCCGCCGGGCACCGTCTCCAGGGCGCGGAGGCTCCTGCCGAACCGGCTCATCAATTTTTGCTTCCGGCAGTATCCCGCGTACCGCAGGAGCGTGAAGATGATCCACCGGAACATCGTGGAAATTGCGAAAAGGACGTGGCCCGATCTCGTGGTTCTCGACGGCTTCGTCTGCATGGAAGGGGACGGCCCGGTGGACGGCTCCGCGGTCGTCATGAAGACCTGCATCGCTTC
>JAFGOU010000195.1 GCA_016926315.1 Chitinispirillaceae bacterium | reverse complement strand
TTGCCGACCGCCTCGGTGAAGAAGTATTTAAGTTCGAAAATGCCGTGGGCGGTCTGCACGTATTTGTTGCTCGTCACGCGGCTGACCGTTGAAATGTGCATTCCCACCATGTCGGCGATGTCCTGCAGCCGCAGCGGAGAGAGATGGGGCGGGCCTTTTTCGAAGAATACTTTTTGCCGCTCGATGATTGCGTACATGACCTTGGTCATGGTGGCCTTGCGCTGCTCTATTGCGCTGATGAACCACGAAGCGCTGTTGAACTTTTCGCGGATGTATTTCTTGACCTCCTGCCGCGCGGTGCTGCCCCTTTTGAGCAGGTCGGCGTAGGAGCGGTTGATATAGAGGGAAGGGATTGAACGGTCGTTGAGCATGACCACGAACCGGCCGTCGACTTTTTCGACGATCAGGTCGGGCAGGATCGTCGTGGATTTGTCGGGATTGTACTGGTAACCGGGTTTGGGATTGATGGTTTTAAGCGTTTCGACCGCTTCCTGCGCCACCCGGGCCTCAACGCCGAGCTTCCGGGCGATGTCGGGGATCTTGAGCTTTTCAAAGGAGTCCCACAGCTCGTCCACGATGCGCCAGGCCATGGTCGCTTCCATGCGCCGGGCGCGGAGCTGGAGCATCATGCATTCACGAAGGTTTCGTGCGCCAACGCCCGGCGGGTCGAAGCCCTGCAGGATGGAGAGCGCCTCATCCACCTCGCAGATCGAGACCTTGGCGAATTCCGCGATGTCGCTTGTCGGCAGCCGCAGGTACCCGTCGGTATCGAGCGAACCTATGAGAAACTGAATGAGGAGTTTTTTCCCCTCCGGGAGGTTTTTTTCGGAAATCTGATTTATCAGATGCTCTTCGAGCGTGGTCTGGTATACCGCCGTCGGTTCGTACCGCTCTTCGTTGCGGTCGATTTCGTCGTTGCGGGAATAGCCGAGGTCGAAGCCCTCTTCGAGATAATTTTCCCAGTCGACCGAATCTTCGTCGACCGTAAGGTCGGCGTCCTCTCCGGCCTCATCGGGTTCTGTTTTTTCGACCTCTTCGTCTTTTTCCTCCGACTCGCGCTCCTCAAGTTCCATCTCTTCACCGGCGACCAGCAGCGGATTGAGTTCGAGTTCGGTCCGCAGCGTCTGTTCGAGCTGCAATGTATTGACCTGCAGAAGCTTCAGCGATTGGATCATCTGAAACGAGAGCTTCTGCTGAAGCTGCATGGACATGTCTAGGCCGAGATTCACGTCGTCGACTCCCTCGAAAAATTGGACCGATATGAAAATAGTTCGGGGAAAAATAAAAGGGGAGAGGGATCAAGCAAAAGATATGCCGGGCACCGGGGCCGAAGTACCGTCAATCGAGACGGAAATTCTGCCCCAGATAGATCCTGCGCGCTTCAGGGTTTTCCGCGAGTTCCTTTGCGGTACCGGAAATGAGGATTTTCCCTTCGGCCATGATATAAGCGCGGTCGGTGATTCTGAGCGTTTCGCGGACATTGTGGTCGGTAATCAGAACGCCGTAGCCCTTGTATTTGAGCTCGTGGACAATGCTCTGAATGTCCTCGACCGCGATGGGATCGACACCGGCGAACGGTTCGTCGAGCAGAATGAAGTCCGGTTTGATGGCAAGCGCGCGGGCGATTTCAACCCGGCGCCGTTCCCCTCCCGAGAGCTGGTACCCGAGGCTTTTTTCAAGATGGTCCACATGCATGTCGCTGAGCAGCTCGCGCATCTTTTTTTTCCGCTCCTTGAATCCGATGCCCTGGTATTCGAGGACCGAAAGGATGTTGTCGGCCACCGAGAGCTTGCGGAAAATCGAAGGCTCCTGCGGCAGATATCCGATGCCCATGCGCGCCCGCTTGTACATCGGTTTTTTTGAGATGTTGGCGTTGTCGAGAAAGATCGTGCCCTTATTGGGACGGACCAGGCCGACGATCATGTAGAACGTGGTCGTTTTCCCGGCGCCGTTGGGACCTAAAAGTCCCACGATTTCCCCCTGATGCACCATAATGGAGGCGCCGGCGACCACGGTACGCTTGCTGTATATCTTGACAAGGCCCTCGGTCCTGATTTCGCGCCCTTGCGTGCGGGCCGCGGCAACCGCATGGGTCCGGTCTGCTGCCGTGTCGATCTCGCCGTTAATCTGCATTGCCGCATCCTGTTTTCAGCATGAGGGGAGGAACTTTACTGGAGCGGAAAATACTTTCCCCGCGTACTGCCGGCAAGCGTGACGAACCGGGCCTTTCCTTTTGAAAAAGAGACGGCGACGCTGTCGCCGCTTACTTCGTTGCAGCCCGTACCGCCGGCGTCCTCCGTAAAATAGGTGCTGCTCGCGTTTCCCCATATCTTGAGCGTATGCACGTCGCCGCCGGGAGTGAAGCCGAGCATCATGATCCTGCCGCTGGCGGTGTTGGCCTGCAGAGGGTTGCCGCTCTCGAAGCTTTTGCTGAGAGCCCTGCCGATCGACCAGATGACTTCGAGCGTTCCCGAATCCGAGACGGCCATATACAGGCTGTCACCCCATATATGGGTAAACGAGGTGTCCCTGTTTGCCCTGGCGGCGGTATCGGTATAGATGCCGTGCCCTGTGCCGACAATCGCGGCGTCGCGAAGGGACTCTTCACTGAAATTCAGGTCGATGGAGTCGCCGGTGAGGAAGTGCAGGTCATACCACACGCGCGGAGAGCCGCGAAGGTGCGCCCGGTTCAGCG
Source organism: Chitinispirillaceae bacterium (assembly GCA_016926315.1). The sequence goes on along the minus strand of JAFGOU010000195.1, from coordinate 4,303 downwards.
CCGTAAAATAATGGGCGCGCTGGCATTTCGAGGTCAGCACGCCTTTGCGGATGGTGACCGAATCGATGCCCGTGGCGCGCTTGAGGGAGTCGATATAGCTCATGGTGATGCTCGTAATGGTCAGGGTCTCGGCCGATGCCGTATCGTAGCGGACCAGCGAAGGGTTCCCCTGCAAGGAGAATATTTTTTTCACGATCTGGTACTCCGCGTTGTTTCCCCTGAGCCTGCTGAGTTCGGTGGAGTCGAAGAAATCGAAATTTCCGGTCGCAACGAGGGTATTGTTTTCTTTCGTAAAATCCATCCGGTTGCAGGTCAGCACCTGGCGCCCGCGCACCACCCGCACCTTGTTTTTGAAGAGCACCGCACCCTTGTTTCGCCACCAGGTCGCTTCGTCGGAACGGATGCGGATGTCGTCGTACACAAAGGCCACGTTCCCGCGCAGCACGCTGATGAGCTCGCCGTTTGAAAAGGTGTTCTCGTTGGTGTTCGCGGACTGGAGGATAAGGGAGGGGGGGGGCTTCTCCGCTGCCTGGGCGGACACGGCAAAAAGGAGGGCTGCGATGATGGCGCAAGGACGGATCATGAAAAAAAAATACAATACGGGTGGGGGTGACGGTAAAAAGACGGAATAACAACCTTGTGACCGTGAGGGTTTTCAGACGGACACTAAATAGGTTTTCCGGAATTTTTTATTATGAACAGATGGGTTGGCCATTCGCTTCAGGCCCGTAGGGCCGACATGTTTGTAGAGAACGGAAGGGAATAAATCGTATAGCCCCGTAGGGGCGGCATGGATCCTAAAACCGTCAATTCCCAATTTCACCGCAGAGATGCGGAGAACGCAGAGGATACTTATATTAACGGTCTCATAGTAATCCGCACACCAGAACGTTTATATCGTTATACCATGAAATTCGTTACGATGCGGAAACCCTACCGTCCGTTCAATAGATCCGGTCGTCGTCGGTCTCCATGCGTCTTTTAAAATCAGGGAAGGTGCCCGAGACCTGCGCCTTAAAGGTGAAACGGGAAAAATCCTCTGTGGCGTCGAGACCCTTGCCGCGAAGGATGTCGCCTTTGACCGTTTCGATCTGCACGAAGGTGTCGGATTCCACCTTGTGCTTATCCTTGATCCACCACAGTCTCTGCGTGCGTACGATGAGCGAGTCCTGGTTCCTGATAAACACGTTTCCCCAGACGGTAAAACTCGTCAGCGCCTGGGTCGTGAAACCGGAGTCGGAAACCACCCGTGTACGGGCAGTGCCCAGCGAATCGTAAAGGATGAGGAGTACCGGGGTGACAAGCATCACCCCGGTATCGAGGAGCGGTTTCTTCATGTAATCGGACTCAAGCCGCCACCGCTTGTGTTTCCCCTCGAAAAAAAAGAGGGTTGTTTTTCCGAACTCCTGATACGGATTCATGACCGAATCCGAAGAAAGCGGCAGCGTCTCCTGCTTTTTCGCACAGCCGGCCGGAAGTACGGTACTGCACAGGAAAGCCGCAATAAGTCCCCGGAAAAATCGGTCCATGGCCGGATGCATCCGTTATCCCGTCACCAGCATCGCCATCATGGTGAGGTCGTCATGCGCCGGCTTGTTTTTTGTAAACAATCGGATGTCGGTGAGAAGCCCGTTGATCATGTGGTCGGCGTTCCCCTCCTTGAGCTCGAGCATGGTCTGGATCAGGTGCGGCAATCCGTAGGCGTTTTTCTGCTCGTCGACCGCTTCCGTAAGGCCGTCGGTGTAGGCGAGGTAGGTCTCGCCGGCGCAAAGAGGAAGGACCATTTCCTCGAGATGGCCGGAGAATTCATTGACATTCTGCATAATGCCGAGCGCCAGCCCCTTCGAATCGATGGTTTCCACGCGTTCCCGTCCGGCGTTGATCCTGAGCAGCTTCGCATGACCGGCGCGCGCATAGGTCATGGATGAACCGTCGGACTTGATCACCAGTGCGAGGGCGGTGATAAACGACCGTTCGTTGATATTGAGGCAGATCGATTCGTTGACCGCGCAGAGAAGCTCCTTCGCGCCAAAATGTACCCGGGCTTCAACCCTGGCGATGCTGCGCAGGACGCTCATGAGCAGTGCTGCCGGCACTCCCTTGCCGCATACGTCGGCCACCATGATGACCCACGATCCGTCGCCCGCCTGGAAATAGTCGAGGTAGTCGCCCCCCACCTCATAAGCCGGAAGATAGGCGCCGGCAAGCTGCAGGCGCGGGATCTTCGGCGTTTCGTACGGCATGAGGCTCTGCTGGATGTTTCGTGCGGCCTCGAGCTCACCTTCGAGTCTCGCCCGCATTTCAAGGTATTTGTAATGGAGCGCGTTGGAAAGGCATGTGGCGGCGTGCGAGGCAAGGGTTGACAGCAGCGTGTACTCCTGCTTGAATATGGTCTCGCCCTGGCGGGCAACGAAAAGTTCCACCATTGCCAGGGTGGCATTGTCGGATATGAGCGGAAAGAGTATCCAGTAGGGGTCTTCTTCCAGGGCACGGGGCCATGAGAGCTTCATATGGTCCCTAAGCACCCACTGCTCGATAAGCTGCGGCTGGGTGATATCATTGTCGAAGAAGGGCTCGAGGGCTTTTTCTGAAAGAGCGCGGGCTTCGGGCGGTTCGAGGGCGCCGGTTGCATACACGCATGAAAAGGCGGTCTTGGTTTTCTGGCACACGCTGATGTGCGCAAAAGGGAACCGGGCGTAAAAGGCATTGCCGATGGCGCTGAAAAGTGCGTCGATATTGGTTATCTGTGCCAGGTTGTAGGCGGTCAGGTTGAGAAATTTGAGCTGTTCAACATGCTGCTCAAGCCGGAACTTTGCCTCGCTCAGCTCGGCGGTACGCTCCTTGACGCGTTCCTCGAGTTCATCCTTGGCCCGCTGGAGCGCGTCGCGGTATTTTTTCACCTCCGTGATATCGCGGGACAAACCGAAGGTGCCGATTGTGTGCCCTTTTTTATCGATAAACGGCATTTTCGTGGTGGACACCCAGGTATCGGGCCGGTCAGGCCAGGTCTCTTTTTCTTCTATGCCGACGATCGGTTTTCCGGTACGGATGATTTTCTGTTCATCAAGGAAGGCCTGCCGGGCATGTTCGAGTGTAAAAAAATCGAAATCAGTTTTGCCGATCACCTTTTTTTCGTTATCGGCGATGCCCCCGGTTTTCGTTATCCATCCCCGGTTTATCCGGACGAACCTGCTCTTAAGGTCTTTGAAATAGATCGCGTCCGGGATGTTGTCGAGCAGCATGTGCAGCAGTTCTCCCTCGCTGGGGAGATGAAACGTATCTTTGATTTTAGCCGTCCTTTTGATGACGGGATTCTTTTTACGTGAAGGGACGCGTTTCGCCTTTTTTTTGACTGGCATGATGAGGTCCTGATTGGCGGTGAGAAATTGGTGCGTCTACCGGAACGGATAGACTGTTAAAATACAGCATGCTCACCATGAGATACCGTATAGTAGGTAATTATAAGAAAAAGTCCGCCGGTAAGGAAGGTTTAATTCGAAAAAAAGACAGATCCCTGCCGGTCTGCCAGCCTGCCGGAAAAAACGGTATTACGCCGCGGGTACGATTTCCACCCGTTTACGGTTTCCCGAAAAACGGCTGAACTGCACCACTCCTGTTGTTTTGGCAAAGAGCGTGTCGTCCTTGCCCTTGCCCACGTTTTTTCCGGGATGCACAATCGTGCCGCGCTGCCTGATAATAATGCTTCCGGCCGGGACCTTTTGACCGCCGAAACACTTGACCCCCAGCATTTTTGGATTGCTGTCTCTGCCGTTTACGCTGCTGCCGCCGCCTTTTTTATGCGCCATACTGGCTATCTCCTTGGATTCAAGCAGTGAGGGAAAGAATCTCGAGTTTCGTGAACCGCTGCCGGTGCCCGTTTTTACGCCGGTAATCCTTGCGCCGGATTTTCTTGATGACCAGCACCTTTTCCCCCTTCAGGTGACCGACCACCTTGGCGGTTACTTTTGCGTCTTTGATATAGGGCGTCCCGATGCTGACCGATTCTCCCTCCGCGCTGAGAAGCACCTTGTCGATACAGATTTCGCTTCCCGGCTCGGCATCAATGAGCGGTACCTGCACCGTTGCGCCGGGCGTTACCTTGAACTGCATACCGCCTTGTTCGATAATCGAATACATGATGACTCCTTAATGAATGATCGGAAAAACCTGTTAAAATTAGCTTTTTGCAGGAGGGGAACGCAAGGGGAATGTGTGAAAAACAGCGCTGCGGAGCGAAAAAGGTGTTTTAGGACAAGCCGCTAGCGCCGCCGCCATTTCTTTTGTTGCTTGGGGTGGTGCTTTA
>JAFGOU010000194.1 GCA_016926315.1 Chitinispirillaceae bacterium | reverse complement strand
TCGGTATATGCCTGTCGTACCGAGTCCACAGCCCCGGTTGTTTTACCGCTCACGATAGTCCAATTGTTATAGGACTCAAAGCCATTGGTTTCGGTGATGGTGACCGTAAGGGTGCCGTTGTTCCGGTCGTAGGAGGTGATGGTGCCCGACATGAATACCGTGGTGTCAGTTGTGGGTTTGATCGTTACCCACTGCCCGATGCTGGTCATTACCAGGCCTGCCGGGATGATGAATTTTTTTGTGCCTTCGCCGCAGGTAACGGACGATGACGACGTGGCCTGGCCGTCGTATACGGTGTAGGGTGTCGGTCCTGACGCTGTTTCAATATCGCATAGAAATAGCGCGGCTGTAACCGCAATAAAACATGCTGTAACAAGAAGGTTTATTTTCACATCGTCCCCTTTTTTAAAAAAGTCTCATTTCCGGATCCCTTCGAGAAGCTCAAGGGAGCCGAAGGTAATCAAAACATGACGCCGAACCGTACCACGCAATACCATTTTTTCGGGTCCCGCAGCGACTCTTCCCAGTCCTGGCGGTTCCAGTCCCAGGCAAAGGTCCGCATATGGTCGCTTGCCGCCTGGAAGGAGATCCGGTAGTATCGCGCAAAGGTTTTAGCTCCGAAGATGCTCCATTTCCAATTATCGTTTTTATAGAGGATTGAATCAATCTCCGTGGTTTCTTCCAGAAAGGGGAGTGGTACCCCGCCTTCAACGATTCCCTGCATGCTGTTCGGGTAACGGTTGCCCCACCACTCGCCTTCAAGACTCAAGACATCAAGAAGCGAAAAGGTGGGAACATTAAATCCAACCATCACCGGGATCCGTTCCAGAATGCTGTTATACCAGATCGGGGTATAAATTGCTGCTCCATAATTTTTTACGCCTAAAAGAGCCGCTTCGCCGTAAATTTTTAGGTCCTCGGTTCCGAAAATGTCGAGAGGCAGCACTTTTTTCGGATCGATGGATGCCCTTCCGACCACCTTTGTTCCCCTGAAAGTATAATAGTTCGATGAATCGGTTCCGTCGAAATATCTGGTTTTATTGCTGCTCGTCGGCGTGGTGGTTTTTTCATCGGCTGAAACGAGACTGCCGACCGTGACCCCGGCTCCGACTTCAAAAATACGTGCCAGATTATACGACGCGATCGCCGACAGGTTCAGGTCCCCGATGGCAATCCATTCGGTATTGAGATTGGCGATAACGTCAAGGTCGAACCGGTGGATGCCGAAGGTATAGTCGCCCTGCGCATACAAGCCGGCAAGGCGCGCGAAAGCAAAATCGAATTCCGTGGTAAGGGTCTGCGGATACGCCGTGCTCCTGAACAGGTATTCGCCGAGGTTTCGCGCGTCGGGGTTGTATTTATACGGAAAATAGCCGCCTCCCACATCCACGTGCAGCCCGTTGTCATTGAAAAGGTTCCGGACCAGTTCGGCCTGATGGACGTAGTAGTAATAATAATAACGTCTCGTTGCTCCAAGTTTGACCAGCCGGGGAAATTCATTGAAGATCTTGACCTCCATGCTGCCGGAGAAATTGGTTTTATCGGTCAACTGGACGTTCAAACCCGAGCGCAGGAATATCCTGCTGTATTGCACCATTTCAATGTCCCCGGCGTTTTTATCGTACCCTTCGACGACCTCTCCCACATCCATGGAAGCGGATCCGGTGGGAGTGATTTTAAAGGCGGAGGAGTCCTGGCCGAAGCAGATAAACGCGGAGAGCGTAAGGACCGCTGATGTCACTATGAACCGTGGAACGTTCATGTTATTGCCTTTCACTGTAATGGCGCGATTGCTTTGCGCCCCTCGTACCCTGGGAGAGGGGCGCACAATGCGGATGGCGCTGGGAAATGGTTGAAACACCGGTATTATTTTTTGTAAAAGACGATATCATCGACGAAATAGGGCTTTGTCCCTTCGGATGATTCCGAGGGGGGATACCCGTACTTGCCGCGATATACCAGCACCCTGTCGATACCCATGAGGCCGATATCCTCACTGCCTGTGGTTGGATAGGTTTGCGTATGCACTAACGCGTCATCGATGTAATAGGTCACGGTTGAACTTGCGAATTCCAGCTCGACCCTGCACTTGTACCAGTGGTCGGGTTGAATGGGAGCGACCATTTTCTGGACGTCGTTGGCAGGCCAGGTGGTGTAAAAAATGCATTTGATGGAATCCGACGGGTCGAAAAATATGCCGAAAGCCGGTGATACCATGCCGCTTGAGCCGGGGTTCTGACCGATCTCGACACCGAAGTTGATCTTGCCCGCTGTTTTGGCCTTCATATAGAACTCGACGCCGACGGTCCCGGTTTCCTCCCGGTTATTTTCCACATGATATAATGCCGTCATGTTGGAATCGGTGGTAAGGGAGTGTGTTCCCTGGTGGGCGGCTTCGGTGGAGATGCGCATCTGGCTGTACATTTCCATGCTGGAGACCATGTATACACCCTCCCAGTTCGACAGGTCGTTCCCGAATCCCTCGCCGAAAATCAACGTAGAGCCTGCAGGAGCTGTAGGGGTCGTATCGATTTCCGGTTCGGTAGGGGTTTTACATCCCGTTAACGCGACAATACCGCATATAAACACCACGCCTGTAACAAGAATATATCGAAACATACCGCTCCTTTTTTAAAAGATGAAGATAGCGCCTGTAATGTGCCGTTGTATTTTAAAATAACTGCCGCAAAAAAATAATTCCACTTCTGCGGGGGTCACCCCGGCGGCAACCCCTCCGGCTGTCTCCTGCGATTAATTGTTGACGATAAACCGTCGTGAAAACGCGCCGTTCTTCGTGTGGACAACGGCGAAGTACAGGCCGCTCCCGATGTGCTTCGCGTCCAGGGCAAAGGAAGAGTCGCCTTTTCCCTTGAACAGGGCAATGGTCCGGCCCGCGGGGGAGGTTATTGACACCCGATAGTCCCCCTTGTATGAAACCGTAAGCG
>JAFGOU010000017.1 GCA_016926315.1 Chitinispirillaceae bacterium | reverse complement strand
CGACGACATTATGTTCCGGAGCACGGAATCGCGGCGGGTTGCGGGAACCGGTTTCCCGTGCGTTTGGGTCGCCGGAAGGGTCGGCGCGATGGTCGGTGCTTCTATTCCCGTTTCGGAGACGATGGAGTCAACGGCCGGCGGCGGGGATGGATCGACGGGATGGTCGATTGAGGCGGTATCCACCGCCGGGATCGCGCTTGTGCCGATTACCGTCATTGAAAAAAAAACCTTCAGGAACCCTGTACGCACCGCGCCATCTGCTCCCGTAAAAGGGTGGGGTGATTCTGACCCATGGCTTCTATTTTGGCAAGCAGCCGCGAGCAGAACCGGTCGAGTTCGTCGTACGAACGCATTTTGGTGTCCAGCCAGAGCTGTTTGAGCGTTTTCTCATTCAGGATTTCGTTGGTGGCAATCTCGAAATGGAATCCTGGATTGGTCGTGATTCGCTTGTAGGCGTCCTGAATGATCTGCAGAAGTTCGTAAAAGACGGTTTGGTCGTAACGGCTCCTGCACGTCCGCGCCGTGTGTCCCGTGACGCGGGCGAAGAAACGGGTGTTCAGTATATAGTGCCGGGAGTTTTTCGGCACCGTGCCGTCGTAGAAGTATTCGCCGATGATCCTGCCCGCCGTGGTTTTGACCACCGAGCGGGGGAACGGGGGTTCCTCGTCGAGCGCGGCGACCCGCGACAGGGGAACCGAGGCTTCGTTGTCGGCGGTGGAAGCCCGCAGGGACGTCAGGTCAGCGGGAGGTCTTGGCAGGGCATCGGCGAACAGTCCGGTCGGGTCCGGCGCAGGCGCGTCACCCGACGGCGCAGGTGCGTCGCGCGGCGGACGGTCGGCCTGCTCCTGCTGGGCAAGGATGATTTCGTAGAGTCCGTTCACGATTTCGTTTTCATTGACGTTGAGCTCTTTCTTGAGCTGCGATTCGATGAGCACGAGTTCCTGCTCCTTGATGCTGAGCTTTTCCAGTTTGGCGGTGAGTTCCTTGATCTCACTGGTGCAGTCGCCGATCTGTTGCTTGACCGACGCTATTTCCTCGTCCTTTCTGCGCTTTTCCTCAAGGAGGCTGCGTGAATCGCGTGCCACTTTTTTGATATGTTCCTCCTTTGAGCGAAGGACGTCTATTTTTTCCTGATAGAAATTGATGAGCAGGTCGATCGTCCCGTTCTTTTCCACGACAAGGTTTTTCTTGAGCGCCCATAGCTGTTCAAGCGCGATTTTCGCGTTCTCCTTTTCGCCGACCACCAGTTTTTCGGCGATATCGCACATGTTTGCCGCGACCTTGACCGAGCGGGCGTCCAGCAGGATCGAATAAAAACGGTTGATGTCGCTCGTACTCTTTTCGAGGCCGGACATCGTGTTCTGAAAACCTTCCATTTTGTCCATACGGTCTCCTTGTTGGTCTGCGCCTTATAAATCTGAAATATAAACCTTTCCCGTCCCGCCGTGGTCTTCGTTCATTCCTTCAGCCATCCTGAGCCGGAGCGTCCGGGCTCGATATGAACGTCGCCAGCAGGCCGGACAATGCAGGGTCTTTTTTTATTTCGTCAAGAGCGTCGAATCCGCAGTCCAGCGCCGCGAGCAGGCTGGTGCGCGCGCGATCCATGTCTTTGGCCCCGGCCGCCAGGCGGGCGTCAAGAAACAGCAGCGAGCCGCTGGACGGCCACCGCTTGAGCGCTTCGTCCAGCTTCATTCGAGCCGCATCCGTTTTGTCGAGTGCGATGAGGCACGCAATAAGCAGGTACGCCGATCCCGGATCGGTTTTTCGCATCATCTGCAGATAGCCGAGCGCGGCCGTCATATCGCGGGTTTCAAACGTAAACATTCCGAGCGCCTTGAGGATGAAGTCGGAAGGTGAGGGAAGCATGGAGAGCCGGCGGTAGAGGGCGGTCTGCCGGCCCGGATTGTTTTTTTGCCTGCCATAGACCACCAGACGCATCGCATCGAGCTCGTCGCTTTCCTTGTTGCAGGAGTCTGCACTGCGTACGATCTCCGCGGCCCCGTCGAAATGGTTGTGTTCGAGCAGGGCGTCGACCGATTGCGCCAGCACGTCGCCGCTCAAATGGGGCATGATCGCGAGGGTGGCGCGCAGGTAGGTCGGAAGATCCCCTTTCAGGAGCGCGATATGGCGCAGGCCGAGCCATCCGGCGGTATTTTTCGGGGCCAGGCGCACGGCCTTGAGAAAGCAGTTTTTTGCCTCATCGGATTGGCCGAGCCCAAGCAGGGCGTTCGCAAGGTTTATCTGGATGGTTGCGTCGACCGGTGCGATACCGGCGGCGGCACGGTACTGCTCGACCGCTTTTCCGCCGTTGCCGAGGTGTTCGTACACAAACCCGAGGTTCTTGAGTGCGGAAGGGAATTCGCGCCGGTACCGTACCGCGCGTTCAAACGCGTTGCGCGCCGCATCGTAGTCCTTCAGGACAAGATGGGTATTGCCGAGGTTAAACCATGCATCGGCAAAATCGGGCCTGGTTTCTATCGCGCGCTCGAACAAGCCGATGGCCGTCCGGGCATTTCCTTTGTCTGCGTGGTAATTGCCCAGATTCAGGAGCGCCCCGGCATTGTCGGGTTCTATGGCGAGGACCCGCTCGAACATTGCTTTGGCCTCTTCAAGGTGGCCGAGATCCATGAGCACGATCCCGGCGTTGTTCCATCCCTCGATCCGTTCCGGTCTGAGGGTCGTCAGTTTTTTAAACGCCTGCAGAGCTTCTTTTTTATCCTGATGCCGGTAGCAGGTGTTCCCGTAGCCGAGCACCAGGAAAAAATCCTCCCCATGATTTTTCAGTGCGGTTCGATACACCGCCAGCGCTTCGTTGTACCAGCCGAGATCGGCATAATGTTCGGCAAGACGGGCCGCTGTCTGCATATCGTCAGGATCGGATTGATAATTGCTGCGCAGCGTCTCGAGAAGGGGAATGTCCCCGGCGCTCTGGTTTTTGTCCCGTGGCGGTTCCATGGTCTGTTAGTTATCCTTTTCCAGAAGCCGCTTCGCGCGTGGAGCGTACAACGAAGAAAGAAGGTCCCTGATATGGTCACGCTGCGGCACCATGGTATCGGGGGACCAGTTTTTTGCCGCGACGATGTTATACCATGCGTCAATATATAGGTCGCCGAGTTTTCCCAGCCGGCGGTGGGCGGGTAGAACGGTGTGACCGTTTTCAAAGAGCTGTTTGAATGATATTTCATAAATTCTGCTGATCCATCCTCCGCCGAACAGCATGTTCATATCGCCCAGCACGTCCTTCCTCACCGGCACCATGCCGAACCGGGAACACTCGGAGATCTGCGCGGAGGTGGAGGTGACAAAGGCGGCAAGTTCCCATGATGCGGCGGGATCGGGCGTGTTCGCCGGAATGCCCCACCACCACCCGCCCGTGGTTATCGACCGTCTGCCCCGCCTGAGCGGGAGCTCGTCGCCCGAAAGCTCCATCGAGCATCCCTGCGGCATGAGCGCGACCCCCATGTCATCGGGATTCTTGAAATAGCCCATCAGGTTGTCCCGCCCGGTTCCATGGAGAAAGAAACAGTCGAGCTGG
>JAFGOU010000193.1 GCA_016926315.1 Chitinispirillaceae bacterium | reverse complement strand
TTAAAGCACCACCCCAAGCAACAAAAGAAATGGCGGCGGCGCTAGCGGCTTGTCCTAAAACACCTTTTTCGCTCCGCAGCGCTGATCAATCCGCAATTCTATTGACTCTGCGTCCTTCGACATGTTATTTTCATTAAACTTTTTTTGTTCACAACAGCATCAGGACCAGAATGATGAAAACAGTAGTGGTTAATGCACAGTCGATCAAGCACGGGTGGGTGGTTGTCGATGCGACCAATCAGATGGTCGGGCGGCTCGCTTCAAAGGTGGCAAACATCCTCATCGGCAAGGGAAAAGTCGCCTATTCGCCTAACCAGGACCATGGAGACCATGTCGTGGTTATCAACGCTGAAAAGGTGAAGCTCTCCGGGAAGAAGTCGGAAACCAAGCAGTATTTCAGGCACTCCCAGCATCCAGGTGGCGGCAAGTTCCGTTCATTCAAGGAGCAGATGGCGCAGAACCCGGCCGAAGTGATCAAGCACGCGGTTTACGGCATGGTGCCGAAGAACGCCCTCGGCAGGGCGACCTTCCGCAAACTGCATGTGTACAAAGGTGCGGACCATCCTCATGCAGCACAGACGCCCGCCACCGTATCGTTGTAATCAATAAAAAGGAGCGGTCATTTTGGAAAACAGGTATTCCGCCATCGGTAAGCGCAAAAATGCAATCGCCCAGGTCATACTCAAGCCGGGCAAAGGCGAACGGAAAGTCAATGGACGCGACATTCACGAATTTCTCCGCAGCGACGTGCTGGTCATGGATGTTGAGAAACCCTTTGTGCTCCTGCAGCAGGGCGAGCAATTTGATCTGAAGGCAACGGTCAGGGGCGGAGGCCTTTCCGGACAGTCGGGCGCATTGCGGCTCGGCATCGCTCGCGCACTCGCCCAGATAAGCGAAGACAACCGCAAACTCATGCGTAAAAACGGCCTTCTCACGCGCGACTCACGCGTCGTTGAACGCAAGAAATACGGTCAGGCAGGCGCGCGACGCCGGTTCCAGTTCTCGAAACGCTGATTATTTTTTTTCCTAATCCCGCACACGGTGCGAGCGGAAAGAGGGGTGTTCCCGGTCATCGCGGCCGGAATCGTCTTTCTGCCATGAAACCCGTGGAGGCATAACCCATTTACAAGGAGCTGTTATGAGTTCTCTTTCCCTCCAGGACCTTCTTGAAGCAGGGTCCCATTTCGGTCACCAGACAAAACGCTGGAACCCGAAAATGAAACGCTTCATTCTCTGTCCCCGCAACGGCATCTACATCATCGACCTCAACAAAACCCTGAAGTGCATCGAATCGTTTCTTGCACGTGTCAACAAAGAGGTGGCGGCGGGCGGAAAAGTACTGTTCGTCGGCACGAAAAAACAGGTCAAGGACTGCATCAGGGAAGAGGCGATGCGCTGCAATATGCCCTATGTCACCGAACGCTGGCTGGGCGGCATGCTTACCAACTTTTCAACCATCAAGCAAAGCATCACCAAACTCGAAAAAATCGAGACCATGGAGGCCGATGGCACGTTTGAGGCGCTGCCGAAAAAAGAGCGCGGCGTTCTGCTCAAGCAGAAGGAAAAACTTCTCATCGCGCTGAGCGGTATACGCTACCTGAAGCGGCTTCCCGCAATCATCTTCGTGGTCGATACCATCAAGGAGCATATCGCCATCGCCGAAGGGCGCCGGCTTGACGTTCCGATCGGCGCGATCGTCGACACCAATTGCGATCCCGATCTCATCGAATATCCGATACCGGCGAACGACGACGCGCTTAAATCGGTCCAGCTCATCACAAAAGCGGTGGCCGACGAGATTGTTTCGGTCCTCCCTGCGGTCTCTCCCGAAGCGATGAAAGCCGCGGCGGACCAGAAGGCCTCCGAAGGCACCGTTCCCCTGTCGGTGGAAAAGATAGCGGCCGAGCTGGAGGATGCTGGTGAAGACGGCGTCGATGCAAGCAAGACCCGCCGCCGCCGCGTGGTGCATAAAAAAGTAACCCGCACCTCCGACGAGCCGTAAACACGGTGCCGGAATACCGGAAGCCGTACCCTTAACGACCGCGGTTTCGGTCCGGTGACCATAGATGCTACAACCAGGAGATAACAAGGAGAATATATGGAAATTTCCGCTGCTCAGGTAAAAGAACTTCGTGAAAAAACCGGTCTCGGCATGATGATCTGCAAGCAGGCGCTCCAGGAAACCGGCGGAGATGCGACGCTGGCAATGGAAAACCTCCGGAAACAGGGCCAGTTCACCGCGGCGAAACGCGCGGGCAAGACGGCGAAAGAGGGCATGGTGTCCATCGTCAGCGATGCGTCGGCGGCCATCCTTTACGAAGTCAATTCGGAGACCGATTTTGTAGCGCGCAACGACGATTTCATCTCGTTCGTGGACATTCTCGGCAGGCTCCTCCTCGCAAAAAAATTCGCGACGATCGACGAAGCGAAACAGCTTTCCGCGCCGGAATTCAACGGAACGGTCGAGTCCCGCGTTACCGAACTTATCGGCAAGATCGGCGAGAATATCTCGTTTCGCCGGTACCGGAAAGTCGATATCGACCCGTCGCGGGAGTGTATCGCGACCTACATTCACGGCAAGAACAAGATCGGCGTTGTGGTGAAACTGAGCGTCGACAAAGCCGAAGCCAGGGAAAACAGCGCTGTTTTTCAGCTCGGCAAAGACCTCGCCATGCAGGTATGTGCCTCCAACCCGTTGTCTCCCGACCGTGAGAGCGTTCCATCAGCAACGGTGGCGAAGGAAAAAGAGATCTATTTCACGCAGGTTCAGAATTCGGGAAAACCGGAAAAAATCTGGGATAAAATCGTCGAAGGCAAACTGGTGAAATTCTACCAGGAAATGGTGCTGATCGAACAGGCCTATATCAAAGACCCGAACATCCAGGTTGCCGACCGCATCAAGCAGGCCGAAAAGGAGACCGGTGCCAAGATCACGGTGGTCTCGTTCGTCCGCCTTGAACTCGGAGCCGAGGAAGAAAAGGCCGCGTAATGACCGGGGCGCGAAAACGCTTCCGCCGCGTCCTCCTGAAGCTCTCCGGCGAAGCTCTCGCCGGGAAAGCCGGTCATGGCATCGATCCGGTGACCTGCCGGTCCATTGCCGCTGAAATCGCCGTCGTCAGAAAGCACGGAACCGAGATCGGCATCGTGATCGGCGGCGGCAATTTCATGCGCGGCGCTTCGGCCGTTTCCATAGAACGGGTGACCGCCGATACCATGGGCATGCTCGCGACGGTCATGAACTCCCTGGCGCTCGCCCACTTTCTTCAACTGGCGGGCTGCCCGAGCAGGGTGCTCACCGCGGTCGCCATCGACGGCGCGTGCGAATATTATACGCCGGCGCGCGCGCGGGAATACCTTGCCGCACGGATGGTGGTGATTATCGCGGGCGGAACCGGGAACCCATTCTTTACAACAGATACAGCGGCCGCCCTGCGGAGCGCCGAAATCGGCGCCGAAGTCCTGTTCAAAGCCACCAAGGTCGACGGCATATACGACAGCGATCCCGTTAAAAACCCGAAAGCCCGCAAGCTGAAGCGTATCACCCATGCCGAAGCGCTTTCACGCGGCCTGCGGGTCATGGACGCCACGGCGTTTTCATTCTGCATGGAAAACGGCATTCCTATTGCGGTATTCAGGCTGCTCGAAAAAGGCGGCTTACAAAAAAGCATTGACGGTCACACCACCGGATCAATAGTAACCACGGGAGGTCGATGATGAGCGCTTTCCAGATGATTCATGCCGAAGCAACCCAGCGCATGCAGAAAACAATCGATACGCTTAAAAAAGACCTCTCGCGCATCCGCACCGGGCGCGCAAGTCCCGCCCTGCTGGACGGCATCACGGTCGATTACTACGGTTCGCCCATGCCGATCAACCAGGTCAGCAACATCTCGATCCCCGATGCGCGGCTTATCGTCATTCAACCGTGGGAGAAGGGCATGCTCAGCCCCATCGAAAAGGCGATCCAGGCATCGGAACTCGGACTCAATCCTCAGAGTGACGGCAATATGCTGCGCCTGCCGATTCCTCCGCTTTCAGAGGAGCGTCGCCAGGACCTGTTCAAGAACTGCAAAAAAACCGGTGAGGAAACCAAAGTGGCCATACGCAACATCCGCCGGGACGCCAACGAAAAGCTCAAGAAAGCGGAAAAAGACAAACAGGTCACCCAGGATGAATCGAAAAAAGGACTCGACGAAATACAAAAACTGACGGATAAATTCATAAAAACCGTCGATGAGGTACTGGTGGCGAAGGAGAAGGAGATCATGGAATAACAGGTCCTCGCCGCCCTGTCGCTTTGACTCGAAAAAACAGACCCTCTGCCTCGTAAGCTGCAGGGGGTTTTTTATTGACCCGCCCGGATCGTTCTCAACAGAGAACGCGTTCTATTATTCGGCAACAGCACGATAACCACATGTAATAATAGAGGTTGTATAAAAATAACCCTCCGGTAAAGCCGAAATACACCGAAAAACATTATACGGTCATCCATTTTTTGCTTATATTTGCTCTCAGGTTCTTGTTTCGATGCATCCATGATACGCTGCCATCTCCTGCAATACGCGGTGAGGAAACAAGCACTCCGGAAAATACCGGCACGTCACTGAAACGTTTAAAAAAGGAGTCTCCGTGTTCTTGTTCGCCAAAAATGCGCCACTTCTACCTGCCTTCCTCATTGCTGCGCTCATGGCATTATCTCCGCTTTTTGCCGCCGAAACAACGGCCCCTTTCCAGGGCTACACCTTCTATGCCAGCGGAAAAAACTGCTACCTGTACGATCACAACAAAACCCTTGTCCACACCTGGACCAGCACCTACAGTGTTGCCGGCAATGCGGAACTGCTGCGCGACTCAAGCGTCATGTTTCCGTGCAGCGACCGGGGTGACTGGAGAGGAAGCGGCCCGCTTCCCAGCGGCCGGTTCCAGATCATTAAGTGGGACGGTACCGTGTTCTGGGATTTCCCCTTCCGTAGCGCCACCTTCTGCCCGCATCATAATATCTGTCTTATGTATTACACCAACACCCCTAAGGAGATTCCGAACCTGCTTGTCACCTGCTACACCTCCGACGGCACCAATCGCGGCGACCGGATCGTCGAACTCAAACGCACCGGCCCCACCACCGGCGAGGTGGTCTGGGAGTGGTACGTGATGGACCACAGCGTCCCCGCCGGCACCGGCACCGACAAGCCCGAAGCGCTTGACCTTGGCAAAGGATATACGGGAACCGACTGGACCCACGTCAACTATCTCAGCTATAATCGCGTAGTGGACCAGGTGATTTTCGACAATAAAGGGTTCAACGAGGTGATGGTTCTTGACCACAGCACCACGATCGCACAGGCCAAAGGAACCACTGGCGGGCGCTACGGAAAAGGAGGGCAGCTACTGTACCGCTGGGGAATGCCGGCGAATTACGGCGTCACGGGAGCCCGCCAGCTCAACGGCCAGCACTCCGGCTGCTGGGTCCTCGATACCATGCCCGGCACCAACCTGCCGATTCCCGACGCGGGGAATATTCTTGCCATAAGCAACGTTGACCAGAAGGCCGTCGAGATAACGCCACCGGGGAATAAAACCGGCGTCTACCCCCGTACCGCAGGCACCGCATTCGCCCCAACGGCCCCGGCCTGGACCTACACCATCACCGGCATGGCAAGGAGCGAGGGAAGCATCCAGAAACTGCCCAACGGCAACTATTTCATCAACAACAACGCCGGTTCGCTCATCGAAGTCACCCCTGCCGGCACCGCGGTCTGGTCCCACGCCATACGGACCAGCAGGGCGATCAAATATGCC
>JAFGOU010000192.1 GCA_016926315.1 Chitinispirillaceae bacterium | reverse complement strand
GGGACCCGTTTCGTGCTCGAACAGGAGCACGGCGGAGCCCTGGCGACGACCATCACCGAAGGAAGGGTTAAAATCGTTTCGCCGGACGTGAGCGACCTGTATGTCGACGCCGGTCAGACCTTCAGCATGGACGCGGGCCACAGGGCGTGGAGGGTCGAGGCTGCGCGGCCGTTGCCGGATTTTCCCGCAACGGCGTTAACCGGGCACGGCGAGAACAGACTTGACGTCGTCTCGACGCCCTCCGGGGCCGAGGTGTACCTTGACAATGTTTATTCGGGTGTAACTCCCTACGCCGCACTTTTGCCGCCGGGAACGGTTACCCTTTCGGTGCGGCATGACGGTTATTTGACGAAAGATACCGTGCTCACGCTTCAGGAGGGCAGGGAGGCGTACGATGTCGCACTTGCGCTTGACGAGGCCCTGGAACAGGGCGGCCCGCCGATGTCAGCGGATGAGGTGGTGCAACCACCGAATGCCGCGGTCAGATCACCGCAGCAGAAACCCGTGCTTGCAGCCGATTCTACTGCGGACTCCGCAGCCGCGGCCGCGCAGGAGCGCGCGGCGATGGTGGCTTCGGTACGGAGGGCTCTCGACAGCGCGCAACAAAGTGAAACGGCGCGCTGGAAGGGCGCGCTCGACATCTACAAGCGTATTGCCGCAAACCTTGAAGCCCCGCCGCTCTACCGGCAGACCGCGCTCTTTTCGCAGGGCCGTCTTGAGGCCGACCGGCTCAGGGACACGAGTGCGGCAATAAGGGATTTCAGCGAATACTGCATTCTCTATCCCGACGGGGTTTTTGCCGGCGAGGCGCTGCTGCGGCTTGCGGAGCTGGAGATTATCCGCAACCCTGCGTCGGCGATCGATTATTTCCAGCGGTTTTTACTGGCCGATCCGCGCCATCCACGGCGCGCGGACGTTGCGTATCATCTCGGGCTTCTGCTCCAGCAGCGGAATAGCTACGGGGAGGCTATCAAAATGTATGGCATCGCGCTTGAACAGCTCAGCGAGAAGGCAACGAAACGCAGAGCGGAAATTAACCAGATGATAGCAGCGGCAGAAGCAGCAAGGTCTCTTTCAAAGAGCGGGAAGTAAGTACGGTTGGTTGTGGGTGAGTAAGGGGATAAGAAGGAAACAACGGGTACCATTCAAGGTATGTTTCCGATAACGACATGATATTATTTGCGATAGGTAAGAACAAAAAAAAATAAAAAAGGTGCGATCCCATTAACGGTTTCTTCCACTAATCTTATTCAGGAAAACAAAACCGGATTCAGCCGGCAGGTTTTCCAAGGATCCCCTTCCCCTCCTTTCGTAAGGGACATGGCTTTTTACCGGGCCATGTCCTTTTTTTATTTCCTGCCTGATTACGCTAACAGAGCCGAAAAGAAGCGTGTACGCGGATTGCGCTGCAAAGACGGATTCGTGCGGATCATGAAGAAGGGAAGCCGGTTTAATGGCGCACCTCCTCGTAACTTCTTTTTTTTCCGCCTGTTCCTGTTCGCGCTTTTTTTCCTGCTACCGCGCTCGTTACCCGTCCAGATAATGTTTCTCGCTCATCTCGCGTAATTTCGCCGCAGCCAGTTCCGCAGAGATGTCCCGTTGCGGCATGGCGAGCAGTTCATAGCCGACCATGAATTTCTGCACGGTGGCTGAACGAAGCAGCGGCGGGTAAAAATGGAAATGGAAATGCCATTCCGGATGGTCGGGGTGGTCGGTCGGCTGCTGGTGGATCCCCATGGAGTAGGGGAAACTGGTCTGGAAGAGGTTATCGTATCGTGTACCGATTCGCTTGAGCGCGTCCGCCAGGTCAAACCGTTCGCTGTCGGAAAGGGTGACAAGGCTGCCATGGTGTTTCTTCGGCAGGAGCATGACCTCATAAGGCCATACGGCCCAGAAGGGTACGAGCACGATGAACGAACCGTTTTCCAGAACGATCCGTTCCTTTTTATTGCTTTCGAGCGCGAGGTAGTCGCAGAGCATGCAGCCCCTTTTTGTGTCGTGATAGGCGCGCTGGGACAGGCACTCCCTTGCAGGAAGAAGCGGAATCTGCTCGTCGGCCCAGATCTGACCGTGCGGGTGCGGATTGGAACAGCCCATCTGCGCACCCTTGTTCTCGAATATCTGGACATATGAGATAGAATCGAGAGCGCCGAGTTCGAGGTATTGTTCTGCCCACAGATGGACCACCTTTTGTATCTCGGCCGTTGTCATGCGCGGCATGGTCAGGTCGTGGCGTGGCGAATAGCAGATGACCCTGCAGAGCCCGCGTTCGGAGTATGCACGGATAAGGCCGCTTTCGTCAATCCGGTTTTTGGGTGCGCCGAGATAAAGTGCCGAGTAGTCGTTGGTAAAAACAAACGTTCCGTCATATGCCGGGTTGGTCGAACCGTCGGCACGTTGGTTTCCCGGGCAGAGGTAGCAGGTGGGGTCATAAGGCACGTCCGTTGGTTTCTTGATCTGATCGGTCTTTCCCTGCCACGGCCGTTTCGTGCGGTTGGGTGAGACGAGGATCCACTCGTCAACCAGAGGGTTGTATCGCCGGTGAGGATGTTCGTACAGGCACATGGTGACGAAGCTCCTTAAAAAAAGGCCCCACGGTCATCCGCGGGGCCCGTATCGATGGCGGCAACAGGACGCGGCGTTACTTTGCCGTTTTCTTTGCGGGCTCGGATTCGACCGTAAGTCCGGTGGTGTCGACGTCGGATTCCTCGACCTTTTTACCCTGGCGTCTGACTTCGGCCTGCAACTCGTCAACGCTCGTCATTTGTTCGCCGAGATGGAGCATCATGAACTCCGCGTCGTCGGCCAGCTCGCAGTCCGGGGCGTTTTTCAGCACCCATTTGTAGTTGATTTCCGCCATTTCCGGACGGTCAAGGTATTCGTCGTAAATGAAGCCGATCATGAACATAAAATTGCAACGTTTGCCGGCGTCTGCGTCGACGAGGAGCACGCGGCGGTAGTTTCTGATCGCTTCGGTGTAGATCTGCTGCTCGGTCTGCAGTTTTGCCAGTTCCACCAGCGCCTTCTTGGCCTGAGGCGAAAAGGAAAAATCGGTCACCAGGGTGCGGTAGATGGTTTCGGCTTCGGATGTTTTTCCGGTATCTCGAAGGGAGTCGGCCTGGCGGAGCATGGCCGCCGGATTTTTTGCGCGTTCATCGGCCCAGTCCTTGGTAAGAAACCGGACCTTTGCTTTTTGCCTGATCGAATAGAGAAGGCCGTCGAAGTGTTCGTTCGTTTGCTGGTCGATCAGTCGATTGAAATGATTGGCCATGTTCATGGAGTCGGGCTCTGTTCCCGGATTGCCGTATTCGTCCCAGAAGGAGTAGCGCGCCATTGAGGAATCGATGCGGGACGCTTTCTTTGCTTCAGGGACCAGTTTCTCGGTGATATGACGCTGGGCTATTTCGTATCGCCATAACCATGTGACGGTTGCCTTGATATCGGCCTGTGCCGCATATCCTGTGGCAGCGGCTTTTTCGGAGAACAGCCTCCATCGGAGAAGCCACCGCGCGAAATCGTACAGTGACTGTTTGTTATTTCTGATCATGTCACGCCGATTTTCGGGTATCCATGAAAGAATGACATTCATGTCGTCCTGGGAAAGGACCTTGCCGTTACCCACGAGGTCGTCCAGGGAATCAGGCATCGTTACGCCGTATTTTTCTTTGAAGAACTTCTTGAGAAACAGCTCCCGATACCCTTCGAAGCGCATGTGTTTAAGCCACCGGCCGCGGACGGCGTTCTCATCGTTGAGCGGGGTGGATGCAAGAAAAGCGGAATCGGGCTGGTAGTTAGTGAGAAACAGTTTTTCCGCGATCTGTCGTTTGACATCGCCATCGTCGAACGATGACACCACCATGGTGGTGCATGAGGTGCCGGCGGAATCGGACACGATGGGACTCATGAATTCGGATTTATTCGCGTCATAGTAGTTTCTGAGCTCGGTTTCGGAATAGCCGAGATGTCTCTGAAGGACGTCCATCATGTAATTCTGGGCAACGATGAACTGTTTTTTCCACTGCCAGTCGAGCGTCCGCCGGTATTTGCGATTGGCGGAGCTGAACCTCACCTTGCGGTAGATCGCCTCGGTTTCGACAAAACCGGTGATGGGATTGCGGGACGAAATCGCATACTCCTGGGGTGAGGTGGGGTAATTCTGTGAGACCCGGGAAAAGGCATTGACATCTTTCTGGGTTAATACCATACCGCCGATTTTTACCAGGCGCTTGTTTTCTTCGGTGGCGCTTTTCTGGCAGGAAACAAGGAGCGAGAACGCCCCGCAGACAACAACCAATGCGAACCACTTTTTCATGTAAGACCTCATCATGCTGAAAACACGGTGAATGGTGGTGATTTAATTGAGCGACGCCAGTGCTTCCTCGACGGTGTCGTAAATGTCGAGCAGCGACGTGGCGCCGATGATTTCGATGATTTCGTAGACGTTTTCGTTGACGTTGGCGATTTTGAAACTGCCGCCCTTTTCCCGGGCCGATTTGCTGAGGTGCAG
>JAFGOU010000191.1 GCA_016926315.1 Chitinispirillaceae bacterium | reverse complement strand
CCTGATACCCCATCATCATCACACACATCTGCCATCTTTCGTGGCGTTACTTATTAAGATAGCAAGCAATATGCCATACAAGTCCGGTAATAAAACGAAAAAAAATTCATGGTAACCTGTTGGTTTTCAATAAAAGTCCGGTGTTTTTCAGGTAAGAGGTGGTTTTTTATTGGAAGGATAATATTTCGGCAATCGGTAATTATTGCCGAAAAGGTAAAGAAACGAATTTTATTTCACCTGCCTACCTAGCCCTTTTTCTCCCAACCGAGTCTACTGCCACGAGCACTTTTACCGTGTTTTGACTCTCATCTTCCAGGCGGGTCAAGGGGGGCAGCAGCAATCGTGACCGGATGGTCGTGCTTGCCGTTATTTTTTCAAGGGCAACCGGTTCCGTATGAATTCTTGTTATTTCGGTTGTTTTTTGCGGAGGGATAAGCAGGTTAACGGAACCGGGTGATGCTAGGATGTTTTTTACTTTCAAATACGCGGGTATGGTTCCCCTGGTAACGACTTTGATGGGCAGGGAGCGTGATTCGAGTTTATAGGCATTAACGGCAATTTTTCCCGGGAGTATCTGGGATGCTCTCAACCCTTGGGGGAGGTGTAGATTCTCCGGCTTGATCATGACCATACGCGCGGTTTTTGCCGGATCGCTCATATTTATCGAAACCGAGAGTTTGGCCGCATCGAATTGAAAGGCCCTCTCCATGCCTGATAGAGAAACCTGGACCTGGGCAGGAACCGGCGCTTCAATCACCCAGTCGGAGGGAACGTTGCGGTAGACGACCGGAAGCGTAAATGTTTTACTCATGACGTCGGTCCGGAAGGAGACCGCCAGCCATAGGGCAACGGCTACTCCTAAAGCGGGGATTATGCGTGCAGTGTTTCGCGACACCCACCGGTTGTTTTTTCCGGTTGCCGCTTCCGGGAATATCCGCTCGTAAAAAGAGCCGATCCGCGCCCGCAGACGCGCCGCTTCGACTTGATCCATGCGGCCGTTTTCAGCCACTGAAATCGTTCCTCGCTCCTCTGAAACGATGATGATGAGCGCATCGGTGAGTTCCGAAAGTCCGAGACCGGCGGTATGGCGGGTACCGCGGTCGCCGATCTCTTTGATGTTATGGGAAAGTGGCAGCCGGACGGCAAATTTTTCAATGCGGTCCGCTTCAATGACTACCGCGCCGTCATGACTCGGCGTTTTCGGATGAAATATGCTGTAGAGAAGCGGCCTGCTGAGACGTCCATTAAGTGAAATCCCGCCGCTTAGATACCGTTCGAGCGAGGCGCGCCCCTTTAATACAACCAGCGCTCCGATCCGGTCGCGCCCGAGATCGGCCACGGTCTCCACCAGCAGGTCGGTGGTCGTGGCCGAAGCAACCAGTTCGTGTTTCAACCGGTAATCTCGCCAGAACAGCAGCCGGTCGAATACCGATCTGATCTCTTCCTGGAAAATGATGACCAGAATGACGAGCCCCGCGGTGAATCCAACCTGAAACACCAGCAGGGTGACATACATATGGGTAAAGCGTGCCAGGCCATAGATCGCAGCCAGAGCGATACTACCGATGAAAATGGCGCGTGATCCCCGTTTCTGAAGCCAGGTAAGCACGCCAAAAGACAGAACCGTGATGACGGCAATATCAAGAAGGTCGGCAAAACGGAAGTTGGCTATAAGTGAGTGGAAAAGGTTCATGATGATACGATTTTTCGGTTGGAAAAATATATATCATCTCGCGGCGCCGTAATGTGCCGCGATGAAAAGGCCGGAGGGCCGGCTGACCCTCGGAATTCCGGGAAGGGATACCGCGAACCTTCCAATCGAAGAAGGGGCGCCCGAAAAGAACGGTTGGAAAAAGCCGGGATTACTACTGCTGCCGGCGCTGCGGCCGTTGGTCGCCGCCATGAAAGGGGCGCTGTTCCCGTTCCCTGGCTTCGTTGATCATCAGCTTGCGTCCGTCGAGCTCTTTCCCGTTAAGCTCGTTCATCGCCGCGTCGGCGTTTTCCATTTCGACAAAACAGAACCCGCGGGACCTGCCGGTCGCCCGGTCGGAGATGATTTTGACTGAAAGGACTTCGCCAAAGGGTGCGAAATGCTCGCGCACCTGATCTTCGGTCGACGAGAACGACAGGTTACCGACATACAACTTCTTAGCCACCACGAACCTCCACGAAAAAGTTTGACATGTACCAGCTTCCCGCACAGAAGAAGCGTTTTGTGAATATCGAAGGATACAACCGTATAACAAACGATTGATATCACATGCCAGACTCGTGTACGTCACTTCTTGGAAATATTGTTTTTCGCCCATATAAAGGCAAGAAAATTATTTACATCCGGGCCTACAGGGTTTTCAAGGCTTCGCTTGAAAACCCGCGCGCCGACGGCGCGACATTCCTGATCCGTCCCCACCCTTCCTCGGGTATGGTCGCGCCGATAACCTGGCAGACTTCATACCCGCACGCTGACCCGAGGTTCCCGCTCTGCTCCATGGAAAGACCGTGAGTGAGGCCGTAGAGAAAGCCCGCGGCCCACAAATCCCCTGCGCCGGTCGAGTCGATGACCGGTCCGCCGCCTGAATGTATCCCGATACGAGTGACCGTTTGCTCGTGCGCGATCATGCTCCCCCTGGCGCCGAGCTTTACAACGGCAATGTCCGCCTGTTCAGAAAGCATCCGCAGCGATTCGTTTTCGTCGGCCGACCCGGTATAGGCGCGCGCCTCGTCTTCGTTGGCAATCACGATATCGACATACTCGTGCATGATGGACCGCAGGTACTCCAGCGAGTTTTCCACCACCGTGTAGCTCGCCAGGTCCAGAGAAATCGCCGCATCTGCCGCCCTGGCCGCCCTGAGCACCGCGGTCATGAGCTCCTTGTTGAAGAGCAGATACCCCTCGAGATGCACGAGGCAGGCGCCGGTAAAAACCTCCTTCGTGATCTCGGCCGGGCTTGTTTCAGCCGATGCGCCGAGGAAGGTCAGCATGGAACGCTGCGCATCAGGCGTGATGATGGAGAGAACGTTGCCGGTCGGCGTTGCAGTGACAAACAGGCGCGGTTCAACCTGATGTTTCCGAACGCCGTCCTCGAACAGTTGGCCCCATTCGTCGTCGCCGCGCTTGCCGACAAAGCGCGCCGTTCCGCCGAGCCTGCCGATGCCGAGAATCGTATTGCACGCCGACCCGCCCGGAATGATGGCCGGTTTGTTCGCGCTTTTTTCAAGGAGCGCGGGCGCCACGGTCCGGTCGACCAGCGTCATGCCGCCGATCTGCGCGCCCGCCTCGCGTACAAAGTCAACGGTTTCCCGAAGGCAAATATCCACAAGCGCCGATCCGACGCCCACGATAACGTTTTTACGCGGGGTAATCAGGTATGCATCTCGCACGGCAACAGACCTCCTGAGTAAAGAACAACGATCGCATGAACCGGTAAAAAATAAGCTCAGGGGAACCGCGCCATGTAAAAACAATGCGCCGGACAACGGCACCGGAGGTGCGGGGAATTATTTTTTCTCCCATGGCACCACGCTATCCCTCGGGAGAATACGCCCTTCTTCAGGCCATCAAAAAGGCCCTTGGTCCGGTCGCGGCCGCCGGACCGCCGTACGACCTTGCGATCGGCGACGACGCCGCCGTTCGAACAGGACGGGCCGGCGAACGGATGGTCCTCACCACCGATATCGCGATTGAAGACGTCCATTTTTCCCGTTCGTATATGACCATGGCCGAGATCGGCTACCGGGTCATTGCCGCAAATGTGAGTGACTGCGCGGCAATGGCGTGCCGTCCCGAAGCCGCGCTCGTGCAGCTCGTGTTTCCGCGAAAGAACCCCCGGATGACGGATGACGTCAGTGCCCTCTACCGCGGCATGGCGCGTGCGTGCCGGCAATGGAACTGCCGGATCGTGGGCGGCGACCTTGCCTGTGGAACCCAGTGGACCATCGGCATCACCATGTTCGGCATACTCCCGGACCAGGGCCGAACCGTGACCCGGAAAGGCGCGCGTCCGGGTGACGGCCTCTGGCT
>JAFGOU010000190.1 GCA_016926315.1 Chitinispirillaceae bacterium | reverse complement strand
TTAAAGCCGGGCGGCATTTTTTTTATTCTTGACTTTGCCGAATTCGACATGGATACCATGCCCGGTCTTCACCGCTTTATCTTTAAAAAAATCGAATGCAGATATGCCTTTGATTTTATTAAAAGGAACTGGAAGGAGATATTGAATAAACACGGTTTTGGTAATTTTGCCGAGCGTTTTTATTTTAAAAAATACGTCCGCCTATTGAGCGCCCAGAAGAAATAAACTGAAACGGGCCGTCTTTCAGCAGCTATTCCGTTACTCCGTGCTCGGCCAGAGATACCAGGCGCATTCGCCGGCATGAACAACCCGTTTTTTACCGCGGTCTACATGCCCAATGCTTTCAGGTAAACCTTTTCGGATTGCACCCCGACGAATTCCTGTTCGGCTTTGCCGTTGCGGAACAGTATGACCGTCGGTATCGCGGTGATGCTGTACTGCCCCGCAGTTTCGCGGTTTTCGTCGACATTGAGCTTGAAGATTTTCATTTTGTCGCCGGCTTTTTCACTGATGCCGTCCAGTATCGGCCCCATCATCCGGCACGGGCCGCACCAGGGCGCCCAGAAATCGACCAGTACGGGGACCGGCGAGTCAAGGACATCTTTTTTAAAAGCGGCATCCGACGTTTCAAGAGACATGCAATACCTCCGGGGAAAAGGTTGATGGTTTTAATTTAAGTAATGTTGTAAACCTGTTTCGTGTTTTACTGTTCGAATTTATTTGTCTGAACGGATAATAAAAACTCCGGCGGCTGATGCAGGTGCTTTTTTACCGAGCACAACTGCGCCGCCCTGATCACGGCGTCTCTGTATTTCACGGGAAATTCCGGCGGAACAAACAGTTCAATAATGATTTTCTCAATCATCTTCGTCGCACTGTTTTTTTCGGTCCTCTG
The DNA here is from genome assembly GCA_016926315.1 of Chitinispirillaceae bacterium. The sequence goes on along the minus strand of JAFGOU010000190.1, from coordinate 4,065 downwards.
GATCAGGCGGATGTTTTCTGCCGGGATTGACCGGTGCCGGCAGAATTCAAGAACGTAGATGCCCGCGCACGTTGCAACGGACGCAAGGAAAAGGTCAAAGGGCGCGGGCGCGGACGCCTCGCCGCCCTCCGACAGCGACTGGTCCGTGCGGATGTCAAATCCCTTGTAGCGCGCATCGACTCGCTTGTTGCCGGGAAAAGTGACGAGCATGTCCATTAATACCCCTCTCCCAAGGCTTGTTTCAGGTCCTCAATAAGCGTATCAGCCGGCACGATTTCCACAAGAGACGGGATTCTCAGGCACCCTCTTCTGACGGAAACCTTCTTGGAGTAAAAGCGTTCTTTATCGGGACAATCAAATATAAATCATCACGCCGCATATTCCTTTGATTTCCCCGCTGCGCTCCAATCGAATCCCTCCGTTTTCACCCACCCGTCAGCGGGCATCGAATCAAAGCACACCGGCTTCGGGCCGGCCCACCGGCCGTCCGGTCCGATCGTCCACCGGGTGTAACGGTTCAAGGGCGAGGTTGTCTTGTCGATCCGGAATCCCTGCGGATGGTAACCGGTTTCTATTTCTCCGGCTTTGTATGTGGTCGGCATTTTCGTGCTCCTTTCCCCTGGGACGCTCGCCGGCCTCGGTAACGATTAAGCTGGTCTGCCGCTATGGAGTGCCGGCAGAAGAGCGGTCAGGCAACCGCCTTGTTATGTTTTTAAAAACATACCCGTATTGAATAGCATCTACAGGACAGACGGCAAGGCACCGTCCGCAGCTGAAGCAATCCGGCGGCATTTTACTGCCCATAATTATACCTTTTACCGCATCAAGCGGGCACGCACGTATACAGGCTCCGCATTGAGTGCATTTTTTCTTATCAATCCGAACGCGGAAGATGCTGATTTTTTCGGCAATCCAGGAGACGAAACCGAAGGGGCAGATGAACTGGCAAAAAGGGCGGTAAACGGCGAATGAGAATAACAAGGCAAGGAGGATAGTCAACGACAGGCCGACGGTTTCAAAATTGAGATTAAAAAGATTGAAAGGGTTAAGGTGGTGGTAAAGGGAATGCCCTTTATGCACTCCGATACCGCCAAACAAAAAGACAAGCATGGTTATAAAAAGGCCTGCCCTCATTGAGTTGGTGAAGGCAAATGGCATCTTCCGTTGTTTAATGCGTTTCATTACAGGAATGGTATATATCAACTCCTGAAGGGCGCCGAAAGGACAGCTCCAGCCGCAGATTATCTTGTTGCCGATAGTGGCGAGTGCGATAAAAAAAATGAAAGCCAATACTTTGGCTGCCGGATCAGGAAAAAGCCCTGCCATTGATTTGAATGCCTGGACGGTTCCCTCCATCGGGTTGGGTGATTTTCCCAGGAGGAAACCAGCCAAAAGTACGGAAAGCGACAGAATAAAAATATACGGTAATCTCGGATACCAGTTTCCCCTTTGTCCCGCGCCGGGCCCTTTCGGCCGCCCCAGCATGGTAAGAAAGACAAGCCCCCACAGCGCCAGCGCAAAAAAAACATGGTATTTCACAGCAGCGCCCTGATGCGAAAGGAGGTGATTGGCTGCGCGGATAAGAGTTTCCCGTGACACGTTGAAATCGCGGAGGGGTCTTCTCCTGGAAACATCGGCCAGGTTCAGTTCGCAGGCGAGAGATTTCTTTGAAACCCCAAGCGCGGGGGCTATTTGCCGAATGGACATATCGACAGTGACGCTATTTATTTTATTCTGCTGTGATGTTGCGTGCATGATAAAGCCGACGATAATAATAGCCGCCGTCAAAGCTGTCGTTGCAAACAATACAATCCGTTGTTTAACGGAGAGCGATTGAAACCAGCGGCTCTGTAATTTATAATGGCCGCACATGGTGCATCTCCATGAGTTTTCCCAGGGTCTTTTCCGCGACGATTTTTTCCTTGTTAAAATGTTTTTTCATCCTCTCCAGGCATTTCCATTTTTCCTTCTCCTCGCCGAAGTATTTTGCGCAGGCGTCCATAAAATTTTCGGTCATTTCTATATTTGCCGCCACGTCCGCAGGTATCTTTTCGCTGTCATGTCTTACGGCTTCCTGCGGGCATACGCTGTGGCAGGTTCCGCAATGAATGCACTTTTGCATGTGGATTTCCGCTTTTCCGCCGTCCATAATAATTGCGCCGGAAGGGCATCGCTTTGCACATATTCCACAACCGGTACATTTCTCTCTGTCAATCCATGGCATTGGGACACCTCCATAAATTTATGGTTTGAATATCTTTCACAATAACAATGGTCTGAAATAATGCCGGTCCTTGGATTCTATGAATGGCCGCTTTTATTATCGTGGTTGAGCGCATTGGCCGGATCATATGCCGGGTTTTACGTCATATCTGCACGTTCCGAACAGGGTCGTGCCCAGCCGGACCATGGTGCTTCCCTCCTCTATCGCGATTCGGTACGAATTGGACATTCCCATTGACAACACCTTCATCTCAACCCGGGGTACCTTGAGCGCCGAGATATGGTCGAAAAGTTCTTTCGTTATACGGAAATACGGCCGGGCGTCTTCAGGGTCGCCGAACCGCGGGCCCATGGTCATGAGCCCTTCGACCTTGATTTTGTCAAACAGGGCGATGCTTCGGATGAGTTGTTCGGCGTCCTCCGGAAGAGCGCCCGATTTCTGCGGCTCGCGGCCGCTGTTGATTTCTATGTAAACCGGGACAATCCCGTCTGCTCTTTTGTTGATGCTTTCGGCCAATGGTACGGAATCAACTGTCTGGAAAACGTCGAACAGCGGCAGCGCTTTATTCACCTTGTTTTTCTGCAAATGGCCGATCAGATGCCATCGCACGGAACCGGCCGCCGGGCCAAGCTCCTGACGGATGCGTTCCGCTTCCTGGACGTAGTTCTCGCCTATATCCGTCGCTCCCGCTTCAATCGCATGGCGGACATCTTCCGCGCTCCGCGTCTTGGCGGCAATGACGACAGCTACATGTCCGGGGATCTCTTTTCTTATCTGACGATACCGTTCCGTGATATCCATACATTCATCCTTACATTCATCCTTGTGTAATGCCGGGAAAGATTTCGTCCACTATCTTCAACATCTGGTTTGTCGTCTGAATGCCGGAGGTCGCACGAACAACTTTTCCGCCCTTAAAATAAACCGTAAAGGGGAGGCCCATGAACGATCGGCATTCAGGCAGTCTCTTGATAAACATCGCGACAGGAATGTCAAAGTCCATATCCGTGAAAACGACATGGGGATAGCGCGGCCGCAGCTCTTCCATTATCCCGTACACCGGAACGCACATCGGCCCCATGCGGCCGCAGCAGATTATGACATTCGGATTGCTTTTGACGGCGCTTTCGAGCTCTTCTTCGGTTTCCAGGTGCTTCAGGTTCGTTTCCAGCACTTTCCCCTCCGTATTTAAAGCGTAAAAATTATTGGATTTCCATCGCCGATGAATGGCGCGGGAAAATATGAGCTTTTGACTTCTGATGCCGCACATTAATGCTCTTATTTATGGTTCAGCCTTTCAACTCGCCCGTTCAGCTCAGGGCAGGAATTAAACATGATTACAATGAGCATGTCCCTGTCGGGCAGGTCCCGGTGGAACATGAGGAAGCACCCCCGTCGCTATTTGAACCCGCAGCGAACACGGATAATTGCCTGTCGGGTTTTTCCGTGCCGCATTTCGGGCATTTAGGCGCGGGTTCCGATGCGTTTTTTGCCAAATGTTCAAATAGATTCCCGCATTTTTTACATTTGTACTCATAGATAGGCATTGTATCCCTCCTGGATCAGGTTAATCATATCGAATAATTCACGATTGTTATCATGGCCGTATCCCAAAGTAAAGCTGCGCAAAAATACCGATACCTTTCTTTACGGGCAGGAAGCCCTTACCGCGGATTTCCGACAGAATCCCCTTTTCGCAATCATCGTAGAGTTTGTCGATAGCAATAAGGCGTCAAAAATCCTCCTTTTCAAGATATTAAGGAGTGCATAAAGTAGTTACCATTTTTATGCGGCATATCTGACATGTTTTTCAAGGAAATATTTTTGCACCAATTCGGGTC
>JAFGOU010000189.1 GCA_016926315.1 Chitinispirillaceae bacterium | reverse complement strand
TCCTGCGAAGCTTTACACAAAGGGAATTTTCATGTTTCATCGAGACCGCGGGCCTGTTGCCGCGCGCCGCATTATACCCTTCAGGGATCGGTCATCAGGCTGTGGTGGTTCGATAATGAGGGTCCCTGTTTCGGGTATGGGCCTGTCACCGATCCCGCGGCCCGTTGTATGGTCAACGCTGCTGATTGAAATTATTTTTTAACCGGACCGGTTATCGCTCCACATCACCCATCACGACAAGGAGGGACGCATGAAAACCATCGAAGAGATCAGGGAGTTCGCCAACCAGAACCCAGCCACCTGGCTTGCCACCGCCGAGGGTGATCAACCTCATCTGCGCGCCATGGCCATGTGGTTTGCCGATGGTACCGGGTTTTATTTCCATACCGGGACGCAAAAGCGGCTTCACCGGCAGCTTCTCGGCAATCCGAAAGTTGAAATCGGGTTTTTTAACCAGGGGGACGGCATGGGCACCATGCAGATGGTACGCGTCACGGGCGCCATCGAGGTGGTGAACGATCCGGCCCTGGAAAAAAAGCTTTTTTCAGACCGCCCCTGGCTCAATGCCGTGTTTCAGGCCTGCCCGGATGACCGTATCTTTATCTTCCGGATCGCGCATGGCGAGGCGCAATACTGGAACATGGGATTAAATTGCAAGGAAAAAGACACTCCTCCGATCGTTTTTTAAACCGGCGGTCTTGCTCATCATAAACCGTCTGATATACCTTTTTTTACAGGACAAAACGCCGCTTTCACCGGACACAGAACCATGGACTCTTTCCTTCTTCTCCGCATCCAGTTCGGCCTGGCCATCGGCCTGCACTACCTGTTTCCCGTGGCGACCATCGGGCTTGCAAGCCAGATTCTTTTTTTCCAGGCGCTCGGCCATTTCAAACGGAACGATACCTATAGCAGGATCAGCGCATGGCTCACCAGGCTGTTCGCCCCCCTGTTCGTGTGCGGCGTGGCGACCGGTCTCCTCATGCCGTTTCTGTTCGGCACCGGCTGGTCGCGCTTTTCGGTCTTCTCCGGTGAAATCTTTGGTTCGATCCTTGCCATCGAGTCGACCGTGGCCTTCACCCTTGAATCGGTGTTCCTGGCAATTCTCCTGTTCGGGAAAAACCGCGTCAGCCCCCGTATCTACCTGCTCTCCGCCTTCTGTGTTTTTCTCGGCACCCACCTCAGCGCTTTTTTTATCGTTGCCGCCAACTCCTGGATGCAGACGCCGGCCGGATTCGCCGTTGAAAACGGCCGGATCGTAGTCACCAGCCTGGCCGAAGCCATACTCAACCCGTCCACCATGGCGCGGTTCCTCCATGTGGTGACCGCGGCCTGGATCGCCGGTACCGTGATCGTCTGCGCCATGGCCGCCGCGGCCCTGCTCCGGAAAAAGGCGGAAGCCACCGTACGCCCCATGCTCGCCGCCGGCGCGATCTGGCTTTTCATCACACCGATCGCGCAACTGATACTCGGACACGAACATATCATGAACGTGCTCCACCACCAGCCGGTCAAGTCAGCGGCCTACGAAGGGATTTTTTCCACCATTCGGGGAGCGCCGCTCTATATCACCGGCATTCCCGACGCCAACCGCGACACCATCCTGTACGGCATAAAAATCCCCGGGCTCCTGAGCCTTCTCGAAGCCTTTGATCCTAACGCGGAAGTCAAGGGGCTTCACGAATTCCCCCGCGACACCTGGCCGCCGGTGAATGTCATTTTCACCACCTTTCACCTGATGGTCGGCATCGGATTCACGCTTATCGGCGCCGGTATCCTCGGCCTCATCCTCCTGGTCAGGAAAAGACTATATACCACCCGCTGGTTTCTCAGGCTCCTTCCGTGGCTCGTACCGCTGCCGTTCCTTGCCAATGAACTGGGCTGGATCGGTACGGAGATCGGCAGGCAGCCGTGGCTCATCTGGGGCGTGCTCAAAACCGCGGACGCGTTCACCCCTGCCGTGCAGCCCGGTTCGGTAATCGGCTCAATGATCGTGCTGGTTGCCGTTTATTCGATACTCTCCGCCGCGCTCGTCATCGCCCTGCGGCGGATCGTTTCGGCAGGTCCTCAGGAAAGGGGCGCCTGATGGACGCCGCCACCCTCCCCGTCGCCGCCTTCATCATACTCGGGACCGTTTTCACCGTCTACGCACTGCTTGACGGATTCGACCTCGGCATCGGCATGCAGTTCCCCTGGCTCGGCAAAACGGAACGGGAAAAAGAGGCCGTACTCGCCACCGTCGCCCCGGTATGGGACGGCAACGAGGTGTGGCTCGTTATGGGCGGCTCCTATCTGTTTGCCTTCTTTCCGTTCGCGTTCGGCGCTATACTCTCCACGCTCTGGATGCCGGTCCTTGTCGCCGTATTCGCCCTCATGCTGCGCGCCGCAGCGTTCGAATTCTGGTATCGCAACGAGACCCCCCACGTCCTATGGCAGGCGCTCCTCTGCGGCGCGAGCTGGCTGGTCACCCTGATTTTCGGGATCGCCCTTGGCTGCGTAATGGCCGGACTTGACATAACCGACCGGTCCGCGGGCGCCCTCCTGGGGGTCCTTTTCCAGCCGCTGCCGCTCGCCACCGGTACTGCCGGGTGCGCGTTCTTCCTGATGCACGGCCTTTCGTGGTGCGCGGTCAAAGCGCCTTTGGAGATCGCCTTACGGGCGGGCAGAATGGCGAAACGGATCGCGCCCCTTACGCTCCTGACCACCGTGGTCTGGGTAACGACCCTCGCGTTCACGCTCCCGCAGGCTTTGCACAAGCCGCTGTTCTGGATCGGCACCACACTGGCGCTTGCAGGCAGTGCCGGCATCATATCCGGTCGCCTTCCGCGGCTCCTGCTTTCCGGGCTAGCGATCACCGGTGCCATGGTCGCGGCCTTTGCTTCCCATTTCCCCGCAATCATCAGGCCGCCCGACGGGGCGGCCGAATCCCTGACCATATATACGACATCGTCGAGCGCGGTGCTGCTTAAAGCCATGGTGCCGTTCAGCGCGCTATGGATCCTTTTTATCGCACTGTTCACCGTCTATGTTTATCGTACCTTCAAGGGAAGAGTAACAGGAGAAGAGCATGGCTACTGAACCGTCTGCTGTCGAATCACCGGTACTCCCGGCCGGGCAGAAGCATTACCTTCGCTGCAAGGCGTGCGGCCTGGTGATCGAAGAGGGGAACCTGGGCGAATTCTGCCCTGCCTGCGGCGTCAAACGGGTGGCCTTTACGCCCGATACCGAGCGGCTTTCCAACAAACGGCGCGCCCTGCTCGAAGCGCATATCCACCCGATCATCGTCCACATTCCGCAGGCGTTCGCCTTTTCAGCGCTGGTGCTGGCCATCGGGCTCCTGTTCGTTCCCGCCCCGCTCCTCGACCATGCCTGGCACTCGCTCCAGGTGATCGCCTTCTTTCTGCCGGTCGCGGGTATCGCCGCCTTCCTGTCGGGGCTCTACGACGGAAAGGTCAGGTTCAAAAAGCTGGCCACTCCCTATCTGAAGCAGAAGATGGTCCTCGGCATCGTTTTCATTATCGATACCGTTGCCCTGGCGTGGTGCGCGCTCTCTCGAAAAGTGCCGCTTGACATTCCGGGATTCGTGCTGATCGCCACCGGCTGCCTGATCGCGTTTATCTGCTCCATTGCGCTCGGCAGAATCGGCGCGTCGCTGGCGTGTGCAAGGATGCAGGGATGAAGCCGGCGGGAATGTTCGATCGCTCCCGTGCCCTGTGCTGCTTCAGCAGAAGGCCTTCTCCATTGTATCCAGTACCGCTTTTTCCCTGCGGGAGATTTTATTGATACCGAGCACCCCGCCCGAAGCCTCGGCAACAGCGCGCGCGCTGCCAATGACCTCTTTTTTCATCGCCTCTTTTTCCTTTTTCGTCAGCTTATCGCAGAGCCCTTCCATATAGTGGATCCAGGCATCAAGAAGTTTTTTCGGCGGTTTGTGCTCCAGCCACTCCTCAAGCAGCTTGAATTCAATGCCGCCGCCGGATAGGCCTTTTTCCCCGGCGGCCTTGAGCACCGCGGCTTCCTCCTCGGCGGTAACCGACCCGTCGGCCCACGCCACCTCGATGAGCGGAATGACCGAGAGCGGGGCGAGCGTTTCAGGACGCACGTCCAGTTCCACGAGCTTTTCCAGAACCTTTTCATTGTGGATTCCCGACACCTTGCCAAGCGTTTCCCTGGTCTCCTTCATCTTCTGCATTTTCTTAAGGTTCTCGATGAGTACCTTGTCCTGCTCCTGGAAAAACGCGTCCTCCAGCTGCCGGCGCTGGACTTCGAGAAAAAGATCATGGTCATCGATCACCGGTTGCTCCTTCCCTTTGATTTATCGCTGATTGAGCTCTCTCATGCGGCTGAAAACATACTTGACAATTTTTTCCTTTTTTTCAAAATCGATAGTGATGAACCGGGCGTGATACAGGAAATGCTGGGCGGCGCGGTGCCGCGATGCCGCCAGTATCCTGGCCTGCACGCCGGCGATGGTAAGCCGGGGGGTGGTGGCGGTCACCAGGATCGTATCACCGGCCGCAAGCTGCCGTTCGGTAACGAACGCCAGTCCGCCGCCGGACAGATCGCTCATTTTCACCATGAACGGCGCGGCATCGGTCACCCTGCCTTTTTCCGATGCAACGCACCGGATGCTGATCATCAGGTCGGTCTCCACGCGCACGTCCTGCCTGAGCTGGTTCCGTTTGAACGAAAGCGTATGACGGCACTTGACCGAACCTGCCGACGGATCGAACGAAACGAGCGGAACCTCGATGCCATAAATGCCGTCGGCCTTTCGCGTAAACGCCATGCGCACCGGGGATTCAAACGCAGGCATGCGGCTGAAATCCCTGCCGATAAGCTTGACCGTAAAATACAGTTCGCGCACCAGGGCGATCGCGGCCTCGCCGACCACGGTCTTTTTCGGTCCCAGGATCCATACGGTCTGGCCGGGCGAAAGATTCCGCGTTGAAATAATCGGCTGACCCGGTTCGAGAATGCCGTAGTGCATCTTTTTACGCAGGGATTGAAGAAGCTCTTCGAGCGCCAGCAGGCGTTCTTCGTCGTTATGCGCGCCGAGCGCGTTCTCCACGGTCTTTTCAACCGCCCGTTCAAACACCGTCAGCGTGGAAAAAAAATCGTTGACGTCGGATATCCGGCACTCCGCGGCCATGACGTTTAAAAGACGGCGTTCCTCACTGTCAAGACTGAAACGCCGGGCGTTTTCGGCGAACCGTTTTCCGATGACGTTTTTTTCAAGGTAGTATTCGCGGCGCGCCCTGACCAGCTCAAACAGAACGAACGATCCGACCAGCGCGAAGCAGAGAACGACCAGCATGGCCGTTTCGCCGGCCCCGGCCCGGGGAAGATTGAGGTCGGAATAGGTAGGCACGGCGGCGGCGCACAGGGGCAGGGTGAACGGGATGAGGGAGAAGAGGTATTTCATCGGTGTTCATCCGGACGGGAAGAAAGGTTAAAACTCTTCCGGTTCTGTTTCGTTCTCGAAAAATCCGCTTCCGGTATCCGGCTCATACGATCCGGCGCCGGATTGGACCTTGTCGTCCATTGAGGACTTCACCTCCCCGCCTCCGGGTTCGAACCTGCTGAAATCGCTGGACAGGAGGACGATATCGACCCGCCGGTTGAGCGCACGGTTTCGATCGCTGGTGTTTGGCGCCGACGGCTTGTATTCGCCATACCCGGCGGCGGAGAGCCGTTCCGGGGCGATGCCCCCGCGTGCGATAAAATACTGGAGCACGTTGGTGGCGCGGGCGGTTGAAAGTTCCCAGTTTGAGAAAAACTTCGCGGTATGGATCGGGACGTTGTCGGTGTGCCCTTCCACCCTGATGGCGTTGGGGGTGGCCTCAAGAATATGGGAAACGCTCTGGATGATTTCCCTGGCGGGCCCGGTCAGGTCGGCTGACCCGACCGTGAACAGAAGCGTATCCTTCACGCTGATGACAAGACCCCTCGGCCCGAGATCCGTGGATATCTTTCCTTCGAGCCCTTTCTGCGCGATCATGCGGCGCACCTTCTGCTCCGTGTTCTGCATCTCGAGGCGTTCTTTGTATACCTTATCACCGGGAATAAGAGAACGGCCGGATTCCAGCACGCCTCCTCGCCCCACGCCGCCGAAAGCGATGGCAAGCGACTGGGACATCGCCTCGAATTTTTTCTTGTCGACCTGGCTCATGGAATAAAGGACGATGAAAAAAATAAGCAGCAGCGTGATGAGGTCGGCATAGGTAAGCAGCCATCGTTCCGATCTGTCTTTTTCCGCTCGTGGAGGGCCGCCGCCTTTTTGTGCCATGGGACGCTACTTTGTAAATGCGGTGATGTTTTTGGCGAACGAACGGGCAAGAAACGCCTTGAGCTTCTGCTCCACGATGCGGGGGTTGTCCCCCGACTGAAGCGAAAGGATCCCCTCGAGCATGATGTGCTTGACAAGCTGTTCTTTCTCGTGTTTCGTTTTCAATTTGGCCGCAATCGGAAGCCAGAGCAGGTTCGCGGACATGATGCCGTACAGGGTGGCGATAAACGCGAGCGCAATGGCGCCCGAGAGCTGGCTCGGGTCGGAAATGTTGGAGAGAACGTTGATGAGGCCTATCACGGTCCCGATGATTCCCATGGTGGGCGCGTAGCCGCCCGCCGCCTCGATCACCCCCGCGCCCTGATGGTGTCGTTCGGCGATAAAGGCGATTTTGGTCTCGAGCGTGTCGCGCACCAGTGCCGGATCGGTACCGTCGATCACCAGTTGGAGGCCGCTTTTAAGGAATTCGTCGTCGGTATTCGCCAATTCCGATTCCAGGCACAGGATGCCCTCGCGGCGGGCCCTTTCGGAAAACCCGACAAGCTTTTTGATGACTTCGGGAATATCGTGCTTCTGTTCGGTAAAAGCGATGATAAAGAGGCGCGGTACGAGCATCAGCGTCGACATCGGAAAGCTAATGACCGTTGCGCCGATGGTGCCGCCGAAGACAATGGCCGCCGCGGATATGCCGACATA
>JAFGOU010000188.1 GCA_016926315.1 Chitinispirillaceae bacterium | reverse complement strand
CCCGTTACCCCTTAAACTCCTGTATGAAACCAGGATATCATCCTATGGGACATTGCGGATTGAACGGTAAAACCTAATGAAACTTCATTGTAGGTTGTACATAACTTGTGCACGTTTTATTGGTTATCAATCGCTTTGGTCGATACACTTTCCGCATGTATACTTATGTTAATCATACAACGAACCTGCTTGTGAACGGCATCGGATACATCGCCGGTTTTCTTTTAATGGAGCAGCCTTATGAAATCACATCAAATGGCTTTGCAGAGACGCGAATCAACAACAACGATACGTTACGGGTTTATTTTTGCGTTTTTCTGTTTATCGTGGACGGGTCCGACATCCGCACAGGACATGACCTTATCCGCGGGTAACGCGGAAATTCGAATGATGTCCCAACCGGGCGCATATGGCCTGGCTCTGTATTTAAGGGGAACAACCGATCCATTATTCCGACAGGACACGCCGCTTTCTTTGGAACTGGAGACCTCTTCCGGGGTCACATGGCTGAATGGCAGATACACTACGGTAGTCGCGTCTGGTCGTGATACGCTCATTGCTAATGGCTCTCTCCGCAGTGCAGGCGGCACAACCTTTAATTTTCGCGATCGTTATTTCGTCACTGGCGATTCCGGCGTTTTTTTCCTTTCACGGCAGGTGACTATCGCCAATCAAGGCATCGGTGACCTGGCGTTTGCGACCCGCTATTCTCTCCCGCATGCAACCACCTCTTCTCTTTCGGCAAACGAATTCCTTGCTCCGGGTATCTGGTACCGGGACAATACCTCTATGCCCGGGCATGCGCTGGCCGCAAACTACAGCGCCAACACGCTGTTTTTCCGTGAAGACCGGCTGGCGCTTCCTCTTATAATGATGCGCGACAGGTCTACCGGCGCTACTATTATGCTTCTGCATCGCAATGTCGATGGCCGTACCATTCTTAACGACAACACCAATCGTACGATCACTGACGCGCGTCTCCAGTATGCCTCTCTGGGTATTCATGACAGAACCCGTCCATCCCCCGGTATCTGGTTTCCAGGCACCGAGGGCGATCGTTCCTACTATGGAGGCAGCTGGGCCTACCGTCGCCATCCGGTGCAAACGACTATATCTCACCGGTACGATGCGGCCATACGGCTGACTCGTACGGCGGATTTTTCCGATGCCGTTGCCGCAAACTGGAATTACGCCTTCGATCTTTCAACGCCGGTCATACATCGGGTGAATATCCCTCGTGTCAAATCAATCAGTATGGACCTCCTTACCCAGGTATGGAGGGAGTTTCCAGATGGTTCGGCAGGGTTTCCATTCAGTATCACCATTCCTGACGGGCGCATCAATGAATATGCCATGCAGATGGGTTTTATCGGTCAGAACCTGCCTGGCGCCAATGAGCTCATTCGTACCGGGCTAAAGGAAAACAAACCCGCCATGGTAACCCAAGGGGAGAAAATGGTGAACTTCTGGGTGCGGGTTTCTCCGGGAAACCAGGGATTGCCCAAAACATGGTATGATGCCAATATCGGGTTCCGCGGCTACCAGACGTTTATTCGAATCGCCTCTGATGGCGTGCTGGGAGCACTCCGTGCATGGAGGACCCTGCGCGACGCAGGCCAATTAAGGCCAACCTGGCTTACCTACGCACGCAATTTTGGAAACTGGTTAGTGAGTCACCAGAACACGGATGGGTCATGGTACCGCCAATACGACTACAATAACAGCAATCCTCTCATCCTAAGTAAAACAAATACGGTTCATCCTATTCCGCTGCTGATCGAGTTGTATCATGCAACCGGTGATATCCGTTACCGTGATGCCGCGTTAAAAGCCGGTGAATTTGTGTATCAGGACGTTCATGTCGCTTATCGATACGTGGGCGGTACCCCGGATAACCCTGATGTCAGGGACAAGGAAGCTGGCATTCTATCCCTGGATGCATTCCTTGCTTTGCATGACCTTACCGGAGAGGGCAGGTGGCTGGATGCGGCCAGGCAGGCTGCCGCTTATATTGAGTCGTGGACCTATGCCTGGCCCGTACCGGTGGTGGAAGGGGACACCCGCGCGGAGTACCCTGCAGGACGGGACCAGACAGGGATCAGCCTTATTGCTCTGGGACATTCGGGAGCGGACAACTTTATGGCGTATTGCCCGTTTGTTTTCTTTCGTCTCTTTGCAAAAACCGGTGAAAGGCATTATCTGGATTATTCGCGATTTTTGCTCCATAATACCAAGCAGGGGATGGATTGGGATCCCAATCAACCCCTGGGGTTTCGGTACCCCGGGCTTCAGACCGAAGTGGGAACGGTGTGCTCCCCCCGTGGATATTCCATCCGGCTGTGGCTGGCCTGGGTAACCGTTAATATCGTTACACCGATGTCTCAACTTGAGGATGTCTTCGGCTCCATGGATGTTGATGTCCTGGCCCTTAAAACCATGCAGGAACTCCAGGCACAAGACCTTGCTTTTGCAAAAGCAAGGGGATACAATGGAACCGCGGCAGTAAAATCCGGGCAGATGCCGCCCACCGGATTTACCGAAATGGCGAACGCCAACGGCATGGTTAACTTTACTTTGCAAAAACAGGCGGATGTTCGCCTGCATCTGTATGCCGCGTCAGGAAAAATAATCCAGAGCCTGGCCGTCGAAAGACTTTCGGCTGGAAACCACGGCAGAAGGTTTGATATTTCACAAGTGCCACGAGGTCTATATGTTGTCGGCCTGGAAACAGACAATGCGGCACGGTATAAAAAGCTGACCGTGGTAAAATAGCATTACCGGGATCGATCATTCGAATGTATTGGAAGGGATGTAATCGATGAATGCACGCCTGATCCACGCAAGCAAAAAGTTGTATACAGGTATGATCATCCTATCCTGCTATGGTTGGGGTATTTCTCAAAGCCTGAATCCAACCGGAAGCATTGATGTTCACGATCCGGTCATGGCAAAAGAGGGAAATAGGTATTACATCTATCATACCGGGGTGAATATACCGGTCAAGACGTCCACCAACATGGTAAACTGGTCGAATGCCGGGGTTTGTGTCAATGAAAATGGTACCTGGCACAGGGATTTGGCGCCAGACCGGGCTGGAAATATATGGGCGCCGGATATAAGTTACCGTGATGGAAAGTGGTGGTTGTATTACTCCGTTTCGAACGGTGGCTCACCCAATTCGGTGATTGGACTTTTAACCTCCCCTTCCCTGGCAAATCCCGTATGGACGAACCAAGGCGTGGTTGTCAGCTCACCAACGACATTTCCCGGTTTTGAACATTGTTCCATCGATCCCAATTTTGTCGAAGATACCGCGGGCAACGCATGGCTGGCATGGGGCTCCCTGAGGCGGACTAACATTATTCAACTGGACCGACAAACAGGGAAAGTACCGGCCGGCGCATTGCCGATCCGCCTCGCTCAAAATGCCGCGGCCAGCGAGCAGGAGGGAGTCTTTATTGTCTATTCCCGCGGGTGGTACTACTATTTCTGTTCCTGGGACAGATGTTGCTGGCAGAATCCGACCAACTACAACATGAGGTTTGCCCGATCCAGATCGGTAACGGGTCCTTACGTGGACAGGGGCGGCGTACGAACGCTTGAGGGAGGCGGGACGCTGCTGGACGATGGCAGCGGTTGGGCCGGAGGGCATGCTGGTTTATATAAAGAGAATGGCCAGTTTTATATTTTATATCATGTTTACAGGACGGATACTCATCGAAGCATTTTGGATATCCGCCCCATCTTTTTTGATGGTCAGGACTGGCCGACATTCGATAAACCAGACCGGACTTTGATATGCGAAGCGGAAAATACCCACTATACCCCGGCCGGAGCGACCACTCAGGTCGAGACCAACATCAATTTCAGTGGTGGCAGAGGGATAACGCTGAATGCCAATAGCATCGGCGACTATATTGAATTTCAGGTTAACGTACCAGCGCCCGGCACCTACGATGTAAAACTGGAATTCAAAACCAACCCGACGCGCGGCACGTATGCGTTACGTATCGATGGCGTTGCTCAAGGATCGGCGGTGAACATGATCACCGGTCCGGGAATTTATAATCGAGTAAAGGATTTCGGGAACAAGACCTTCAGCACAGCCGGCACCAAAATTTACCGATTTACCGTTACAGGTACAAGCGGTACGGGCTTCGACGGCAGCTTTGATGCCATCAGGCTTATTGCGCCGGCACCGTTCAGTGCAATCAGTGCAAACGAAAAGCTTCCGCGCTTTGGTTTGATTGGCGGTCCGGCGGTGCTGGAGCTTTGCGATCTTTCCGGGAGAACTATCGCTGCCACAAACTTCAGCGGTCAGCTAGACGAATTACGCAACGCCTTCGACGTACGCCGGCACTTTGTGCAAGGTTCTTCGATTGTTCCCGGTGTTTATATTCTTCGCTTTGAGCGCTCCTCTGCCGCGGCGGCATGGAAAATCGTGGTAAAAAACCGGTAACCCCAGGAGTTCGTTACCGATAGTGCCGGCAGTGGGTGGCGTAAAAAGATCGCGAACGTCCGTTCTGAGGCGCCACCGCTTGCCGTTAATGCATATCACCGACAAAACCCGTCCCCAGTGCCGGAGGAAACTCTGCCTAGAGGCACAGATACGGGGTAACGAGGACCTTCCCTCCCGCATCCAACCGCAACAGATACAGACCCTTGCCTGTTCCCGCGGAAAACGCGACATCATGCCTGCCTGCACGGTAATACCCTGAAGCGAGCATTCCCGCTCGTTTTTCGCGCATGTCGAACACCTCAAGCTTAACCTTTACGTCAAAGGGAAGTACCCAGAAAACAGCCCCGTTTTCTACGTGAAAAGTAAGCCCACGGTGAACGGTGTGTTTACTTGCCTTGGATTTCCGGTTATATTACGCTTCGGGGGTTTTCCAGTTTATCGGCAGGAGGTCGTCGATGTTCTTTGACATTCTCTTAGGAAACTCTTGCAGCATGTAATTCAGGTAGGCGTGGACATTCAGCCCGTTAGCGATACAGGTACCGATGATGGAATAAGCGGTTGCCAACCTTCGGGCGCCGTCCTCCGATCCTGCAAACATGAAATTTTTTCTGCCTATGGCCAGCGGGCGGATACGGTTTTCGATCAGGATATTGCTTAATTCGATCTCCCCATCCTCAAGGAACCTGCCGAGCTCGGCTTTT
>JAFGOU010000187.1 GCA_016926315.1 Chitinispirillaceae bacterium | reverse complement strand
CTCCCATGGTTGATACCGGACGGGTTACCGCGCGCTACATGCGGATAACCGTGAACTCCGCGAACCTGCCGACCGCGGCGGATCAGATAAGGACCATCATCGAAACCGACTATGCCGACAGGGTAAGCGTCGTCGAGTTCAAGGTGTTTCAGGAATCCATACCTGTTTCGGTGAGCGATAATGACGTGCCGCAAAGAATGTCGCCGCCGCTCAAGCGGCTGGGAGCGTTAACCTGCGTGCTGCAAAAAGCGGGCGTTGTTTCGTTGAACGTGATAGACATTTCCGGACGTACGGTATATTGCCGGGCGTTTTCGGCACCGGCCGGACCATTGCTGCTCAGGACGGCGGATCTGCCTCTTGCACCGGGCACCTATATCGGTACGCTGACGTTACCGGACGGCATAAAAGGCGGTGCCGTAAAATTGGTAAAGTAACAGACAGCGGGATATTGGTTTTAAAAACGGTAAATATTCGGACTCGTAGTTGCAGCGGCGCTGTTGGCCCGTAAGCAGCGCCGCTTTCTATTTTACCGCTCAGGCAATTATGAACTCAAGGATACTCGTGCCTGCGGCTGTTATGCTGACAGCAATTGTGTCGGCGCTGAATGCGGAAACCGAAAAAAATGTTTCAAAGAATCCGTCCCGCGTCATAATCGATTTTAATGCCGGCTGGCTGTTTTCTCCGAAAGACATCGCGCATGGCGAAACCGTGGGACTGGACGACTCTTCATTCGAAGCGGTTTGTCTCCCGCACGCCAACAAAACCGTAAAGCATAACGGTTTCGACACCGCGGAATATGCATTTGTCTCCTGGTACCGCAAGCACTTTGCACTAGCAAAAAAACACGCGGGCAGGCGGTTCGTCATCGAATTCCAGGCGGTATCAAAAGCCGCGGAAGTTTACGTGAACGGCCACAGGGCAGGAGGGCATAAAGGGGCCTATACCCCGTTTTCTCTTGACATAACCGAAAAGTTGAATATTGGAGGCGATAACGTTATTGCTGTCCGGGTAGATTCGCGGCAGCGTAAGGACATCCCTCCGGAGGGGCTTAATGTCGACTATATGATTTTCGGTGGCATTGTCCGGAACGTTTTCCTGCATGTTCTCGACCCGCTTCATGTGGAGTGGGTGTACGTTACGCGGGATGCGATGCGTCCTCAGTGCGCTGCTGTAAAGATCAGGGTGGTGAATAAAAACAGGGTGTTTAAAGAATGCATCGTGATAACCGAAGTCATTGACTCTGCCGGCGCCGTTGTCGCAACGGCCCGAAGCAACCGGTCAATTCCGGAGGATTCTTGCGGCGTGTTATCCTTCGTAACAGAACCGCTGACGGGCCTCAGGTTATGGCACCCGGATCACCCTTATCTCTATACTGCCCGCACAAGGGTCGTGGAGAATGATTCGGTCCGTGACGTCCATCTTCAGAAATTCGGGATACGGTCTGTCTGCTTCAGCAAAACCGACGGCGCCTTTTCTATCAACGGAGAAAGGCTGAAGCTCCGTGGACTCAACCGGCACGAAACATTTCCGTTTATCGGCAGGGCGGCGGCCGACCGTCTGCAGAGGAAAGACGCCGATATTATCAAATATGAACTGGGATGCAATACCGTGCGCAGCTCACATTACCCTCAGTCCCCGGCGTTTCTTGACAGATGCGATGAAATCGGCCTGCTTGTCCTTGAGGAGATCCCGGGGTGGATGTTCGTAAGCGAGCGTCCGGAGTGGCGAAACATCGTGCTTGAAAACGTTGAAGAAATGATCGTCCGTGACCGCAACCATCCGTCAATCATCAGTTTTGGCGTGCGCGTTAACCAGTCCGCCGATTTTCACGATCTCTATGTCAAAACAAACCGGCTTGCGAGGGAACTCGATCCGACCCGTCCTACCCACGGCGTACGCGTGCTTGGCCACGGCTCGTATCGGGAATTTCTTGAAGACATCTGGACTTACAATTACTCGATACCAGCCGGGACGCCGCGCATCATGCCGTGGTTGACGACCGAATGCGTCGGTCATTACAGGACAACGCGTTCCTGGGACAATGAACAGCTCCTGGTCGGCCAGATGCTTGCCCATGCGGCGGCCCACGATTCCGCAGCGGCGAATCCGAACGTGGCCGGTATCCTGGGATGGTGCGCGTTCGATTACAATTCGCCGTACAGGTATGCCGACAGGGGAGTGTGCTACCACGGTGTCTCGGACATTTTCCGCTTTCCCAAGCATGCGGCCTGGTTATACCGGTGTCAGGCGGATCCGGTGCTTTACGGGCCCATGGTCTATATCGCGCATTACTGGCAGAAGCCGTTGAAGCCGAACAAAGTCTATGTGGCGAGCAACTGCGAAAAGGTTGAACTGTTCGTCAATAATCGCTCACAAGGGCTCCGTTTTCCGAAACGCTTCCGGTCGCTGCCGCATCCGCTCTTTGTCTGGAATGCCGTAACCTTCAAACCGGGAGAGCTTAAGGCAATAGGTTATATCGGCGATTCCGCCGTTGCCGTTTCTGTCAGAAGGACACCCGGAGCGCCGGTCAGGTTGACTATGACGCCCGACGATACGGTCCTTGTACAAGGCGGAGATATGACCAGGGTTGTCATCAATGCGGTTGATGCTTTCGGTCAGGTGGTTCCGCGAACGAACTCAATCGTCACCATTTCCGTAGACGGCGCGGGCGACTTTCTCGGCGAGAGCCCGATCGCGCTCGAAGACGGCAAAACCGCGTTTTTCGTGAAGACAGGATCGGACCGGACCGGCGCCATCAATTGTCGGGCGCGTTGTCCGACTATGGCAGAATCTGCCGCTCGTATTGCCGTAATCAGGGAATAATGATGCGCTGGTTCTCGTGGTATCAATCCGGAATGTACACAAGCCGTGTACAATTATTGACTGTTCCGCCCATTTAGTACTCCTGTAAAACAGCGTAATACTTTATATTAACAAGCAGGGATTTGCCAGTCTCCCGGGGGGGTGTCTATGCGGTCGTTTCCTAACGTGTGCGGATACTTTTTCCACGGCCTGACAGGCAGGGGGTCATAACTGCAATGCATTCGGTTTTTTCCTTCATAGACTACAGGAAATACCTTGCCGCGCTGTATCAGGAGAAGAAGAAGACAACGCGTTATTTCTCCTACCGTTATTTTTCAAACAAGGCGGGGATCCACTCGCCTTCATTTTTCAAGCAGGTCGTCGACGGCAAAAGGAACCTCACCCGCCCGCTCATCGAGAAGTTCGGCAATGCGCTGAAACTGACGGCAAAAGAGGCGGTATACTTCCGCAACCTGGTGCTGTTTAACCAGGCGAAAACCTCCGGAGAAAAGCAGGAGTATTACGCGGTATTACGGGCCATGTCCGGCGGCGTGAAGGAGTCGGTGCTCAAGGCCGACCAGTACGACTATTTCGCCAACTGGTATAATCCGGTCATCAGGGAGCTGGTCTGCCTGCACGATTTCAAGGGAAATTACAAAAAACTTGCTGAATCGCTGACGCCTTCGATTTCTCCGGCCGATGCGAAAAAATCCGTGCGTTTGCTGCTGCGCCTTAATCTCGTTAAACGGCAGGCCGACGGCCGTTTCAGGCAGAGAAACCCCGCGGTAACCGCCGACGAGGCGATAAACTCGATGGCCGTGCGCGCGTTTACGAAGGCAATGCTTGACAATTCAAAAAAAGTATTGGATACTGTAGACAGGACTCGGCGGCACATTTCCGGCCTCACCATCGGTATTTCTCCGGAAACCTATGATGTCATTGCCGCTGAGATAGAAGCGTTCAAGGACCGCGTCAAGATCATTGTCAGTCAGGACAGCGAGAATTCAAGGGTCTATCAGATGAACCTCTCGCTGTTTCCTGTCAGTAAAGATATGCGCCGTGGTGATCCCGGCGGGGAAGGGGAGGCCAGGCTGTGAAACCGCTCCGGCT
>JAFGOU010000186.1 GCA_016926315.1 Chitinispirillaceae bacterium | reverse complement strand
GCGTCCCTCGCGCACCATGGCCCGCACCGCCGGATCGCCGCAGCATTTTTCCACGTCGTCCACCCGCGGATCAGGCAGTCCCTGGGCCGAGAGCTGAGCAAGCGTGTCGCGCAGCACCGACAGGGAGCCGTTGCCCAGAAGGTCGAACTTGATGAGCCCGAGTTCGTCAATGCCGCTGTGCATGTCGATCTGCGTGACGAGCCGCTGCCGCGGCCCGTTGGTGTATTCGCACGCTACATGGCGGCGGATTGGACCGTTGGTCACCAGCACGCCGCCCGGATGCTGGCCCAGAAAACGCGGCTTGCCGCGTACGCGCGCCGCCTGCGCAGCGATGCTGCGCAGCTCGCCGTCGTCGATCCGCGCATTGCGCGTGCGGCGCGATTGCATGATCGCCGTGACCTGCTCCTCGCTGTACCCGTACGCCTTTGCCGTCTCGCGGAACGCGGCGGCCGCGCGGAAGTGGTTGGTGGTGCAGGTGATGGCCACGCGGTCCCGGCCCCAGCGTCTGACCATATAGTCAAGCGCCTGCTCGCGCTCGTCCCAGCCGAAGTCGAGGTCGGCGTCGGGCGGCGAAGCGCGGTCCTCGTTGAGGAACCGCTCGAAATAGAGGTCGTGCTCGACCGGGTCGAGGTCGCTCACGCCGATCGTGTAAAACGTGATCGCATTGGCGGCGCTTCCGCGCAGGATGGTGCTGTCGCCGGGCCTGCGGTACCCGGCCGAAAACGTGCGGTCGGCCCAGTCGCGCACCTCCTTGACAATCAAAAAATAGGACGCGTAGCCGAGCTTCTCGATCACGTCGAGCTCCCTGGCCAGGAGCGCCGCCGCCCGTTCCCGCGCGGCCGACGAGCCGTACCGGGCGTTAAACCCTTTCCACGCCAGATCGCGCAGATACCGTTCCGGTGAAATCGTGCCGGACAATTCAATGCGCGGTACGATCCAGCGGCCAAGGTCGAGCTCCACGTTGCACGCATCGGCAATCAGAAGCGTGTTCGCGAGCGCGTCGGGCCGCCGATCGAAAAGCCGCGCCATCTCCTCCTGCGTGCGGAAACAGGCGTTCGGCGGCGCGCAGTCCCTCTCCCCCAGCCGCGACAGTGTGGAGCAGAGCCCGATGGCGCGCAGAACGCGGTGCGTCTCGTGGTCGCGACGGTCAATGAAATAGACGCTGTTCGACGCTGCAAGCGGTATGTCCAGATCATCGGCGCGGCGTTCCATTTCCCGCGACCGCTGCCGGCTTCCGGCGCTGTTATCCACGATCCCGGCATACAGCCGCTGCCGGTTCGGGGTATGCGCAAGGAGCTCCAGCACGGTCGGCGACCCGGCAATAAACAGCAGGTTCTCCCACGGCCCGGCGAACGCCGTCTCAAAGGTAAACGCCGAATCGGTCTGGCGCTGCGTGACGATCTCGCACAGGTCGCCGTATCCTGCCGCGTTTTTCGCCAGGAGCACCGCGTAATCGCGGTCCGGTCCTTTGCGCTGCGTCAGCTCAACTCCCAGAAGCGGCTTGATCCCGGCCTCTCTGCACGCCTGGTAGAACAGGATCAGCCCGCTCATCCGGTTCGTGTCGGTCAGGGCCAGCGCGGTCATGCCGCACGAGCGCGCCTTTGCCACCAGTTCGTCGACCGTTGCCACGCCGGCGTAATAAGAGAATACCGAGTGGTTGTGGAGGGATATATAGGAAACCATATTGATATTGCAGATTGCAGAATGCGGATTGCGGATTGAAAGAAAGGATCAGGGGAACGCCCATATCCTTATACTCCCCTAATCACTCGTACCACCTTTCCCAGCACCTCAAACGCTTCGGCCTTATTCTTATCTATTACTATGGGCCGCATCGCCTCGTTTGCCGGTACCAGCACGATTGCCCCTTTCTCCTTTCTGACATATTTCAGCGTGGCCTCGTTGTTCCAGAGCACGGCCGCGACCTCATGCGGACCCGTTTCCGGCTGCTTCTTTATGACCACCAGGTCGTTGTCAAGTATGTGCGCGCCGATCATGCTATTGCCTTTTACGCGAAGGGCGAAATAACGGCCGCTGCTGTTGTCGATGCCGATGCTTGACAGATCAATCGAGGTTTCCACATTTTCAACCGCCTCAAGCGGCACGCCTGCCGCGATCCGGCCGACAAGCGGCGTTGTGAGCGGCGCAGGCACAAGCGACATGAGCGACCGCTTTTTGGTGCCAAACGCCCCTCGTTTCGAGCCCAGAAGCCCCTTGTTACGCAGGAACCTGACATGGTTCTGGACCGAATTCACCGACGCATACCCGAAATGCGCCTGCATCTCCTGAAAACTCGGGGAAATACCGTGTTTTTTGCGGTACTGCTCGATGAATACGAGTATTCTGCGCTGCTTTGTTGTCGGCTGCCGCATACGTGTATAAATATACACATAGTGCTGAAAAAAAACAACCTCTTTCATGATTTTTTTTTATGCGCACGCCCGTTCCTTCCGTTCGATCAGGGGTATCGTTCCGTATCATGATAAGACTATCTTTGACCTGTTCTTCCTTGTTGTATTTTCCTACCCTGGATTATCCATGAAATTTTCCGGAAGACCGAAATAACCCTAAGAAACAAATACACATTCACCGCAGAGGCGCAGAGTGCGCAGAGGAAAAAAGGGGATGACCAAAATCAAATTAAAACATTTTCTCGGCGTCCTCCGCTTCTCTGCGGTGAAACGCCTTAGAAGTAAGGAATAAGGCGGGCTACGTTGTTATGCGCGGAACAAAAATCGCCATCTCGGGTAAAGGCGGCGTGGGGAAATCTACCGTTGCTGCCGTATGGGCGCGCCTGCTTGCGGCAGGCAACAGGCCGGTCTATGCCATCGACGCCGACCCTGACGCCAACCTTGCCCATGCGCTCGGCATTCCTGAAGGACTCGCGTCAACGATCAAGCCCCTTGCCTCCAATGACCGGCTCATTGAGGAGCGCACCGGCGCGCAGCGCGGAAAACCCGGACAGATCTTTTCCCTGCTGCCCGAGGTGAGCGATATCGCGAAGCAGTACGCGTGCGAATATCGCGGCGTGCACGCGCTCGTTCTCGGCGCGATAAAAAAGGGAGGCGCGGGGTGCGCGTGCCCTGAAAGCGCGCTGCTCAGGAGCCTGGTGCGCCATCTCATACTCCATGAGAGCGAGATCGTGATACTGGACATGGAGGCCGGGGTCGAACACCTGGGCCGCGCCACGGCAGCCGGGGTCGATGCGCTCGTCATTGTCGTGGAGCCGGGCTCGCGCAGCATAGAGACGGCGCGGCACATTGCGCGGCTCGCGGCCGACATTGATCTGGGACGGCGGCTCTTCCTTCTTATCAATAAAGCGCGGGAGACGGACCGCACCGCTGCCGCCGCGCAGGCGGCACTGCCCGATGTCAGGCTGCTCGGCGCGATCCCGTTTGATAACGCTTTTATCGCCGCTGACGAGCAGCGGACGTGCGTCATCGACCTGCCCGGTTTTGAACAGGGCAGGGCATTGTTTCAACAGCCACTCGATGCGCTCATCCGCATGGTTGACGCGCAGCATACACCCGAAAGGACCGCGTAATGAACACACCGCTCCCGTTTACCCCCACCGCGATCGGCAGCCTGCCGCACGTGTCTGCAGAAGAGGCCGTGGCAGTGGTCCTGCGCTCCATTCCCGACTGTCCGGTCTGGCCCCAGCTCCCCCGGCGGGCTTTCCGGGAGCAGATGGAGATCCAGTACAGCGAAGCACTCCCGTGCGTGGTCCTTGACCAGGAAAAAGGCCGCATGAGCTTTGACACGTCTGACGAGGACGCCGCTGCGGCAGCGGTCGGCGAATTCTACGAAGCCTACATGGCTGCCGAGGAATCGGGCGACTGGGCGCGGTTCGGCATATCTTCCGGCTTTTCGGCCGGCATCGGCGCGCTTGAAGCGGCGCTCGCCGCCGCGCCCAAACGGCCATGGGTCAAGGTGCAGACCACCGGGCCGCTGACCATGGGCCTTTCCCTCGTGGACCAGAACAAGCGCGCGATCTATTACAACGAGATGTTCCGCGACGTCCTGGTCAAGGCCATGATCGCGAAAAGCCGGTGGCAGATCGCGCGCTTCTCGCGGCTTGCCGGGGGGACCATCTGCTTTATCGACGAGCCCATTCTTTCGGCGTTCGGCTCCTCGACCTACGTGTCGGTTTCGCGTGAAGACGTGGTTTCGATCCTTGCGGAAACCGCGTCCGCGATAAGCGCCGCTGGCGCGATCAGCGGCGTGCACTGCTGCGGCAACACCGAATGGCCGATCCTGGTGGACGCGGGCATTGACATCATCAATTTCGACGCGTTCGAGTTCGGTGACTCGCTCGCCCTGTATCCAGATGCGATCAGCCGCCATCTTGAAAGGGGCGGATTGCTTGCCTGGGGACTGGTGCCGACCTCGGAGAAAATCACGGAACAGACGGTCGATTCGCTCGTTGCCCGGTTCAACGCTCTTGTGCGGGCGCTTGCCGATAAAGGCGTTGAAAAAAACCGCATCATGAGCCAGGCGCTCCTGACCCCGTCATGCGGCACCGGCTCGCTCTCCCGGGAGCTCGCGGAAAAGGTGTTCGACATGCTGCCGAAACTCGCAGCCGTACTTTCCGGAAGGCCGGCCGCCTGATGGCGACCATCGCGTTTACCGGCAAAGGCGGGGTGGGCAAGAGCACGATTGCCGCTCTCGCGATTCAGTGGCTGGTTGCCGCGGACCGCACGCCGGTGCTCGCGATCGACGCGGACAGCAACGCCAACCTGAACGAGCTGCTCGGCATCTCCTATGAAGCAACGGTCGGCGGCGTGCGCGAAGAGGCCCGCGCCATGGTCAAGGCCGATCCGGGTCTGTCAAAAAGCGAGTACCTTGCCCTGCAGATCCAGAAGGCGCTTGTGGAACGGAAGGGATACGATTACCTGGTCATGGGCAGGCCCGAGGGACCGGGCTGCTACTGCTACGCGAACAATGTGCTTCGCGACGTCATTTCCCATCTTTCAAGCTCCTACCCGTACCTGGTCATTGACTGCGAAGCCGGGCTTGAACACCTGTCGCGCCGCACCCTGATCGAGGTCGACTGGCTCATTACGGTATCCGACCAGTCCCTTCGCGGCCTTCGCACCGCCCTGCGCATCAGCGAGCTGGCCGACGAAATGAAGACCCGGGTGCGTCACCGCGCCCTGCTCATCAACCGCGCAGCGGACCGGGAGACGCTCGTCACGCCGCAGCAGACCGCCCTTCTTGCAGACAGCGATTTTGAGTGGATCATGGCCCTGCCCGAGGATGACACGATCACGGCCATGGACAGCATGGGCGGCACCATTTATGACCTTCCGTCATCGACCCAGGTACGCACCGCCCTGCGCGGCGTCATGGGCAGGCTGCTTGAGGAACCGTAGCTGATTGAGACAGGGCGTCGCACAGGCCCGAAGTGCCACCAACCACCCTAGACGTACCACTAAAACCAATATACATACGGCAAAAAATGACCGGCATAACGGTGTCAATACAACCCTTTCGGCAACTGCTGGCCGGCGAAATTCAGGCCAAAGTCGTAGGGAAACAGCGGGTCATAGGAGGCGTCGCCGTAATTGATCGGCTCTTGCGAAACGGAGCGCGGCCATGAGAAAGCGAGCTTGCCGGTGAACGCGTAATTCCCGTAGAGGACTTCGGCGATTCCGTCGCCCTCGGTTCCGGGAAGCCAGGCCGCGATCAGGCCGTCGCAGCTGTTCATGATCGCGCTTACGTCCAGCGGCCTGCCGGAGATAATGATCACGATCACCTTTTTGCCCGATTTCTTCGCGTTGGTGACCAGGGAGGCGCCCGGCAGAACAATGTTGGTCGAGTCGCCGTACCATTCGGCATAGGGACGTTCTCCGGTGCAAACGACCGCGATGTCGCCCCCAATGGTGTTGCCGTCGGCGCTGTAGGAGATGTTCGAAGCGCCGCCGATTGCTTCAAAGCCCTGACGGATCGTTTTACCAGCGGTAATATTTCCCGTCAGTCCCTGCCAGGACAGGGTCCAGCCGCCGCACTGCATGCCGATATCCTGGCTATGCTGGCCCACGAGCGTTACTTTTGCGGTTTTGGCCAACGGGAGAAGACCGGTCGACGTCTTGAGCAGCACCAGGGATTTCCGCACCGCCTCGCGCGCGAGTGCGCGGTGCTGGGCGTTTCCGGCCAAAGCGGTCACCTGCGGGTTGGTCATGACGCTTCCGCTCATCAGTCCCATTCTCAATTTGACCCGCAATATTCTTTTGACCGCGTCATCAACCCGGCTGGAGCTGCCGCCGGTTATCATCGCGTTCAGCGCGTCCTTGATCGGAGCGAATCCGTCCGTTCTGTCGGGCATCGGCGCGTCGAGGCCCGCCATGAAACAGTTGCGCGACTGTTCCTGCTGCGTGCCGCCGGTGACAAAGGTCACGTGTCCGAGCCAGTCGCCGTTTATAAAACCGTCGAATCCCTGGTTGGTTTTGAGCCAGTCGGTCAGGAGCGCGGCGTTCTGGTGCATCCGGACGCCGTTCCACGCCGAAAAAGAAGCCATAATGGAAGCAGCCCCGGCCTGCACCGACGCGGTATACCCCGGCAGATGAATGGCGCGGAGCGTCGCGTCGGCGCCCGTCGCATTGCCCCGGTCGATCAGCTTGTTTTCGGCCACTCCGGTCCCCCAAACGGCGCCGCCGTCGCCGGCAAAATGCTTGACGCAGGCCGCCACGGTGAGCGGATGGGAAAGATCGGTTAATTGAAAACCCAGAACCGAGGCCTTGGCCAGTGCCGAAGTCAAGTCAGGGGTTTCGGCGAATCCCTCATACACGCGGCCCCAACGGTCGTCCCTCGGCACCGCGATGCAGGGGGCGAACGCCCAGTTGACCCCGCCGCCCCGCGATTCGATCGCCGCGACACGGTAAACCTTCTGCACTATTGCAGGATCAAAGGTGCAGCCCAAACCGATATTGTGCGGCGGCATGGTTCCATTGTAACAGTCCGAGAAACCATGGACGATGTTGGATCCAATGAGCAGCGGAATTTTTTTTGCCGTGCCTAAACTGGCGTTCTGGTAGGAGTTGGACGAAGAGGCCCATTGGGACGCGGTGGTGGATTGGCCCGAAGGACCGCCGCCGCCCGAGAACACCATTCCCATAAGGTTCGATTGCACCGGACCGGTGCCCGGAAGGGGCGACTGAAGAATCTGGCCTATTTTTTCGTTTTGACTCATCTGCCCGAGGAGCGCGGTAACCTGCGCCTCGATGTCGATCGGCGTCAGGGTCACGGAACCGATGTTTGCAGTATACGAAGCAATGGGGATCTTGACCGGAGCATAACCCGTTTTCCCGATGCGGAGCGTATCGATCGCGGATGCGGCGACGAGCCTGAGGGGGGACGCGCGACCGGCCGAAGCGGAAAACGCCGTTCCCGAATGAAGGCTCGACCCGCGGTTCCGCACAAGCAGCTTGCGGCAATATTCGGTCGTGCCGGTCCTGATTGTAACGAGGAGGAAACCCGGAGAATGGTGGTGCGCGAGCTGTTCGAGCAGATAGGACCCTGCGGTGATCCCGGTCGAACGCAGGGATGCGACCGTTTTTCCGCTGAAATCGAAAACCGCAATGTCGAGCGGTCCGGAGGCGACGGCGATCCGGTCCGTCAGGCCCGAACGGTCCGGCAGGGCGCCGCTCGTCGCGCCGAAATTCCCATTGGCGTCGGAAAAATCCCACAAGAGCCTTTTTGACAGATTCGTGTAGGTGATCGTGGCATTGGCGATTCCCGAACCGCCCGATGACACCACCTTTCCCGCGTTGGTGAAATCACCGCTCTGGCCGAATGCAGCTAGTGTTGAAAAAAAGAGAAGAACAAGGCTAAAAAGCGGCGTTCGAGCGAGGTACGAGCTTATCATGGGAATATCTCCTGGGTTTTTATTAATCGTCTCACATTGATTGCACTTCGTCACTCCGGCAAAAGCCGGAGTCCGGCAATGAAAAGCTTATTTGAGCGGCTGATCACTGGATCCCGGCTTTCGCCGGGATGACACGAAAACATGCCAGTGCCGCGCTATGGGTGCATAGCGACGTTTCACTCCGCATGCCCCTCCTGCGGTCCCAGTGCTTTCTGGGCGCGCACGATCTTCACATTCTCGAGTCCGACCACCGCGCCCGGACTCCCGAGCGCGTACGCCTTCCCGTAACAGAATTCGGCCTGCTCAAGCTGCCCCCGGTTAAAGGCGATATTTCCCGCTTCGAGCGCCAGGTCCGGAAAATCCGGAAACAGCCTCATTCCTTCCATCGCGGTTTCGAGGGCGACAAAATCGTTTCCCATCCGCTTGTGGACCTGCACGATCCTGAAGAACGTGTACTTCTCCTTCGTATCTTTCTCAAAGGATTTTTGGAGGTAAAACAGCGTGCGCGGCAGGTCGCCGGCCTGGTCGTAAATATCGGCGATGAGCAGGAGCACGTACGGATAATGCTGCCCGGTATGCGGGTATTCACCCAGCCAGCGGACGGCCGTTTCATAATCGTTGAGCCTGCGGTAGATCTCCCCGAGCGCCAGATAGGTTTCAACCATGTCCGGGTGGTTGTTTGCAAGGAATTCGTATTCTGCGGCCGCTTCGGGGACCGCCCCCGATTTTTCAAATGCCGCGGCAAGCACCAGACGCATCTTCCGGTTGTCGGGTTCCATGCGCAATGTCTGCTTCGAGGCGGCGATGCACTTTCCGAGGTCCCCGAGCATGTAGTAAATGATGGCGAGGTTCAGCCGCGCCTTGACAAAATCAGGCGCCGTGTTGATGCACTGCCGGTAGAACGCAAGGGCCCGCGCAAGGCTGTCGAGCTGGAAATAAGCGTTCGCGCAGTTGTAATAGCACAGCACCGGGTTTTCGCCCGCGGACAACGCCTTCTTGTACATCGCAACCGACTCGGTAAGCTTGCCCCGCGTATACAGCGCATTGGCCGAATCGAGGACCGGGCCCGCATCAACGGCGGCGGTCCAGAAAAAAAGGAGCGCCCCGGTCAAGCACCATCGCCGGAGGCCGAGCCATCCGGCCCCACCGCCGGAGGCGGCGGGTTCTTTAAAGCCGGAAATGAGACGCAGGCTATTTCTGGAGTTCAAATACGATCTCCTTTTTCGCGCGCACATTTACCGGAATCCCTTTTTTCTTTCCCGGCTTGAATTGCCATGTCGCAATGGTCCGTTTGGCTTCCCTCGTGATGATGGGCGACGGCGACTTCTTCACGTCGATCGACTTCACCTTTCCATCGTACCCGATGATAAAAAACACGAGCAGCGTTCCTTCCTGCCCCCGCTCCCGCGCCGCCAGCGGGTACGCTATCGGTGTGATCGTCAAGGGTACGGGCCGTTCATCGGTTTCGCCCTCCTCGAACACCTCCACCTGGAGGTCCTGCGATTGCACGACCGCGGCATCACCCCCGCCCGTGCCCGCATCGACCGCCAGATCCGGCACGATCTTCATCGTCATCTGATTCCCGAGCGCCTTGCCCTCATGCGAAGGCTGCTTCACCTGCCGCACCTGCGGCATGGCCTTCTTGCGCTCCTCCGGCGGCTTGCGCACCATCTCCATGACGACCTGCCGCGCCGCCTTCGGCTTTTTTTCCTTGTTATGACCCAGGTCGATCATCGCGTGCAGCATGGAAATGCCGACGAAAAAGAAAAAACTGATCACGACCGCCGCAACCAGCCGCCCGATGTCCGCCATGACGCGCGCCGGCAGGTTCACCGTTTTACCCCTCTTTCCCGGCCGCGATGGAGACCTTGCGCGCTCCCGCCAGCATGCAATTGTCCATGACCTCCACGGCGCGTCCCACGTCCACCGCGCGGTCGGCGATGATGACCACGGAAATATCCGGCTGCTTCGACGTTTCCTGCTCCACGATAAGCTTGAGCCGTTCGAGGTTCACCTGTCTCCCGTACATATGGATGGTCCCTTCGCGGGTGATGCCGATCAGGATTGACTTCTGGCTCATCGGCCTCGCCGATTGCGCCTTCGGCTTCGAAACATCGACCCCGGTCTCGACATACAGGTTCGCCGTGACCACGAAAAAGATGAGCAGGATCATGAGCGTGTCAACGAACGGGGCGAGGTTGATTTCAGGTTTTTCCGTTTCATCCGATACCAGACGATACTGAGAATATCCCATATCCGCTCCTTTGCTTTCTTCATCAACGGCGCCTGCCTCACAGAGCCGCTCGAGGTCCGTATTGATCGTGGTCAGTAATTTCGTTTTGCCGCGCTGAATGTGGTCGTACACGAACAGCCCGGCGACGGCGACGCCCAGGCCGGTCAGCGTCGCCTGGAGAGCGATGCTGATCCCGCTCGACATGATGGTCGGATTACCGAATCCGAATAGGCCGATGACCGCGAACATCTTGTTCATCCCGGTAATCGTGC